>CAYMPX010000072.1:0-11887 GCA_964392135.1 uncultured Methylomarinum sp. | reverse complement strand
CGGACTTGGGAGGCATCCGAGGGTGCTATAACTTAAACAACGTAGTAGAGTAAAAACCCTCTAACGATATTCTGTTAGAGTCACAAACCTCTACTGAGACTAATCACCTATTACGGTATTCACCCGCTATCTTGAACCTCACGATCCAAGCCCCTGAGTCTTTAGCTCAGGGGTAGTTGACGCTGTTGTCCCCAATCCGGCAAACCCCATAAAAGTGAGCGATAAAATACCGGCCAGCATCATACTTAAAGCTGCGGCCTGGGTAATATTGGGTAAGTTTGATAATTCCAGTTTTTCTCTTAAGCCAGCCATTAAAATAATCGCCAAACCAAAGCCTGCACCTGCGCCTAAACTGAATGAAACAGATTGTAGAAAATCATAGTTTCTGGATGTTTGAAATAGGGCAACGCCTAAAATGGCACAATTGGTGGTGATCAGAGGTAAGAATATTCCTAGCGCTCTAAACAGGGCAGGGCTAAACTTTTTTAAAATCATTTCAACCAGTTGTACTGATGATGCAATCAGTGCGATATAGCTGATTAAACGTAAAAATTCCAGATCAAACGCAGTGAGTACCAGGTTAATACCATAAGAACAGGTTGAGCTAACAAACATGACAAATGCGGTTGCAAGGCTCATGTTGAATGCCGTGTCGCGTTTTGCGGATACCCCGACAAAAGGACATAAGCCCAGGAATAACGCCAATACAAAATTATTGATTAAAAAGGCACTAAGAAAAATAAAACTGAGTGATTCGGGATTCATCAATAACTCCGGGTTTGATTGACAGTGCAATGAGAGGCCGCGTCTTTAGCCACTAATTTGCCCGTTCTGCGTTGTTCAAAGTAATTGATCAGTAATAACCAGGAACCTAACACAATAAAACCTCCAGGAGGAAGAATCATCACCACCCATGGTTCAAAATCGAGAGTGAATATTTGATAGCCTAATAACTGCCCGGCACCTAATAATTCTCTGACACCACCCAGCATGACTAGAGCCAAGGTAAAACCTAAACCCATACCCAATGCACTGATCACCGATTTGGTAAATGAATTTTTTGATGCATAGGCTTCCGCGCGCCCTAAAATCAGGCAATTTACCACAATTAACTGAATAAAGGCACCGAGTTTGTTATATAAATCCAGGCTAATGGCCTGGATAATATAATCAACCAAAGTTACAAAGGTGGCAATGATAATAATATAGGTGGTGATGCGCACTTGCTTGGGAATGAAATTTCGTAAAGCAGAAACTAATGCGTTTGAACAGACCAGCACAAAGATACTGGCAGCACCCATCGCTAAAGAGTTTTCTACACTATTGGTGACTGCCAGTACCGGGCATAAGCCTAGCATCATCACAAACACCGGGTTTTCTTTCCATAATCCAGCGGTAAACACATCCATGGTGAACGGTGTTGCTTTTTTAGTCGGTTTACTCATGGTCGTCTCTTTTTGGTTGGATAGCTGTTTTTAGCTGAGTCAGGTTTTTGGCAATAACAGGGTGTAGCACTTGACCACTATTATTGAACATGCGCCCAATGGCATTAGAAGTAATGGTTGACCCTGAAATCGCATCAATTTCCCAGGGATGTTGTTTTGTGCCGTGGCGTACTGTTTTAATGACATTTATTAAACCGGTTTGTTCCTGATTAACATTTGCATCTAAACAGTCAAAATTTGCCAGGAAGTCTTTATCTGTGGTGATTTTAGTACCAAAACCGGGCGTTTCTGTACTTTTTAATACATCATAGCCGGTAATGCAACCGGTTTCTGGATTGTAGCCATAGAGTAGTTTTACGATGTCCTGATAGCCTTGTTCGGCGGCATTAAGTGCCATACCGACAAAGTTGTTGTCCTTATCATAGCCGGCATAGATTAATACCCCTTTGGCCTTGTCATCGGCAGCTTCGATTTTTCCGTCTTTAACCCTAAATGTCAGACGATGACTGGCTTTGGGTAGCACTTTAAAAATAGCGCGTTCTGTTGCCAGTCGTTGATTTTCGGCAATAATGGGTTTGGTGTATTCATACACTAAAACCACTAAAAATCCCGACAACATGGCAACCACTCCGAGTGTTGAAATTAATGAAAAACTTGAGGGTAACGGCGGGATGTCGTCAGGGTTGTTTTTTACGGGATCCGTCATGCTATTTCTTGCCGCCATATATTCGAGGTTGAGTGTAGGATTCAATCAGTGGTGTCGCAGCATTGCCAAATAAGATGGCATACATGACCGCTTCAGTGAGACCGCCAAAGAGACGAATAATTACGGTTAAAAAGCCAATTAATAAACCAAACACTAAAATACCGAGTGGGGTAACGGGTGATGCCACCATATCACTGGCCATAAAAACAGCAGCGAACATTAATCCACCGGAAAATACCATAAAAGCAGGGCTAGGGTATAGCTTGCTATCCATTAAATAAAAACATTCCGCCGCAATAACAGTGCCTAAGATAACCGCGGCTGGAATACGCCAATCTAACATGTTTTTAGCCACTAAATACGCACCACAAATTAGAATTAACAGGGAGGATGTTTCACCGGCTGAACCTGCTGTTAAGCCTAAAAATAAATCCGTGCTATCTGTGATAATGCCCTGGAACTTCATCAGCGCCAAGGGCGTCGCGCCTGTAAACCCATCAACACTGACGTGCGCGCTCCATTCTGCCGTTGCTGCGGGCTTCATAAAAGGCAAGGCCAAAGTAGAGGGGATAAACTCTATAAAGCGATTTGTTGCCAAGGTCGGTGTCCAAGTGGTAATGGATACCGGAAAAGCCGCCTGGATGAAAGCCCTGCCTACTAAGGCAGGGTTAAAGACATTAAAACCAATGCCACCAAATAGGGTTTTACCCATTGCAATAGCGATAAAACCCGCAACAGCCCCCATCCATAAAGGAAAGCCGGGGGGCAAGGTCATTGCCAGTAATAAGCCGGTGATAATGGCACTCGCATCGCCTATGGTGGTTTTCTTATCCGATAATTTACAGAATAAATGTTCTGTGCCTATGCAGGACAGTACGCTAACCAGCATTAATGCCAGCGCGCTGATGCCAAATTGATAAACCGCATACGCCGCCAAAGGCAGTAATGCGTAAACGACATTACGCATGATCTCTGCCACTGTAGGGGCTTTACGGATATACGGTGAGGTGCGTATATCTATTTTTGGTTGCTTAGCCATGTATTAATATTTCCCTATTTTTAGCGAATATACTCAGAAAACAGATCGTTTATTTCTTTAATGCTAAATGCTTCAGGGTCGAATTCACCTTCTAGCCATTCCAGCATACTGTCATGTTCAGGATGCTCAGGATCATTTAATGCCTGGATCAGCTCTTCATAGCCCCATATTCCACCACAGTCTTCAGGAGGGCATGCTCTTTTACCTTTGATACAAAGAGGGAGTTTATTCGCCGTATTAAAGGGTAGTATTTTTTCTAATATTATTTTATGTTGCCAGCTATCGCCAAAATCGTACTCATATATTAAGGCCTCTTTTTCTGATTTTAATAATTGATTTAACCGGTAGTCTTTTTCATCTTTAATGTCCATATCAAAGCCAAAGTCATCTTCTTTTATGCCATAAAACACATTGTCAGATATAAACTGGTGTAGATGACTGTTTGTCCAGCCCATTGCTATTTGAAGGGTTAAATGTAATTCTTCCAGTGAGGTATTACTGGCAACAAGAATTCGTCGCCAAATAGGGGGTTTTGCACCCGTTAAGGTTATTTTTAGTTGATAAATATATCTCAGTTGCGTTGTAGGCATTATTTTTAAACCTTTAATTGTCTTGATTAAAAAATGTGCATGAAATAACGGATTATTCCATCCGGTGTCTTTCGCGGTTCAAGGTCTTGGCAATTCTAAAATATTGCACCAAAGGAATATTAGAAGGACAGACGTAACTACAGCACCCGCATTCAAAGCAATCATTCAGGTTGTATTGTTCTTCCATCACATCATATTTGCGTTTTGTTGCCAACATTCCCAGTTCCGAAGGATTCAGATTAATAGGGCAGACTTGTAAACACATGGAGCATTTAATGCAAGGTGAAATATCATCACGTTTTGTGGCGCGTTTATCCAGGACTAAAACAGCTCCTGTGCCTTTTTTAACGGGCGTATTTAAAAAGCCCGCTGGCATCCCCATCATGGGACCGCCTAATATTAGTTCGGCTTCGTTGCCGGTAAATTCAGCGTGTTCCAGAATATGACTTAATGGCGTACCTAAAGGAACTAAATAATTACCGGGGTTATTCAGGTCATCGCCGGTAATCGTTACAATACGTTCGATGAGTCCCTGGCTATAAGGCAATAATTCGCCAATTGCGGCGAGTGTGGCTACATTGAATATAGCCACGCCAATCGAAGACGGCAGTTTTCCTGAAGGGATTTCTTTACCCAGCAGGGAATATACCAGCATTTTTTCTGCCCCCTGTGGATACTTGGTGACCACGGCTTCTATGGTAATACTGCCATCCTCCGGTAAATGGGGTTGAATCGCTTCCAATACATTGATTTTATTGTCTTCTACCCCAATAATCGCTTTGGGTGCTGCGACCGATTTCATGGCTATGCGAATACCACAGATTAAATGCTCGATTTGTTCGAGCATAATACGGTGGTCGGTGGTTAAAAATGGCTCACATTCGCAGCCATTAATGAGGATGGTATGAATATCGCAATCATCAGGAATATTCATCTTTACATGGGTAGGAAAGGAAGCACCTCCTAGTCCAACCATACCTGTATTTTGCACCGCCTGAATCAGTTGTTTGCGTGACATTTTCTCAAAATCTTTGAACTCATCCGATCTGTGCGTTTGTGTAGAACTGAAAGCGGTATCTATAATAATGGCGGGTTCTTTATTGCCTCTGGCACTGGGTACTAAATCTATTTTTTTTACCGTGCCGGTAACGGAGGCGTGTAAAGGAACAGACATAAAACCATCGGCTTTGGCGATTAACTCGCCTCGACGAACCTGTTGACCTGCATGGACGACGGGGATCGCAGGTTTTCCGATGTTTTGGGATAAAGGCAGAATAATTTGGGCAGCAAAGGGCAAGCGACGCACCTGGTGGTCGTGTGTTTCTTCTTTAAACCCTTCGGGATGCAAGCCGTGAGGGAAGGTTTTTTTGCCAAATAATTTGAATAGATTCATAGGTGTTTTAAGCGATGGATGCTTGTTTTATTCGGTTTTTTTATGGGCGAGGCCGAAGCCTCACTTCCCAATTCTTCTTAGCCATAAATACCATAAAACCTCACTTCCATTATTGAAACTTCTCCGCCCGTTTGATTAGTTTTTCTAAATTAGGTTCATCAGGGTTCCAGGGTGTACCAGGATGGATAATCACCGCAGTACATTTCTCCGCTGAACGTACAATATCTTCAAAAGTCCCTTTAGTAGGGTCTATGACGATGGCTTTTTTGTCCGCATTGTATTGAAAAATAGCCGGTGCAATGTCTACGCATTCGTCACAGGTTGTGCAATCCGGTGTGTCAATCCATACCGGTTCAAATGCGGGGGCAGCGGGTTTTTTATCTATTGTCGGTTTTTTAGCGGCTTCAGCCGCTGGTTTTGCTTCTGCTTTTTTAGGTTCTGCGGGTTTGGGTGCAGCGACCGGTGTTTTTGTGCTAACTGTGGGGACATCGGCTAAAATACGGGTTAAAGCCCCGGCATCGCCACCGACCATACTCATTAAACCTTCTGTTATGGTTTGTGCCATTTCAGCTTTTGCCTGGTCTGCAATGGCCTGGGTATCGACTTCTACTCGATTATTGCCACTTAAACCTTTTAATGTGTGCCAAAAATCTTTACGTTCCTGGGTTGCTGTTACCATGGTTGCCGAAACCACAACTTTAAGTAAATGATTGGATTGAGGATGAACAGCCCAAATGAACGGAATATTTTCAATCTGTTCACGCGCATCCATAGCAATATAGTCAGTCAACAATACCATGTCATCTGAGCTGGCATCTGCAGAGACTGCTTTAAAATGCGGCGCATATTGTGCTTCTGTTAATGCCCAGTCGGCATAAGTGAGAGGCACATCCATAGCAAACTTATTGCCGTATTCATCGGTGTAATCCAAGGTATAAATAATCCAATCCTGGTCTAAATCAGGGTTGCCTGCCAAACAGATGCATTCTTCCCAGGTTTTACCTTGTCTGGGATCAAAACTGACAAGAGGGTAGGCGCGTGATTCAACGGCTAATTTACTTTGTAAGGTAAACGAGTTATTAGCTAAGCCATTTTCGGGCTGGTTTGAGGCGTAAACACTCCATAAAGCAGGGCCTCTATAGTTTAGGCCATCAATAAAACCGGCTAATAAATGCGCGGTATTGGAAATTGAACCTTGTTGCACAAAAGCAGTGCGGTGTGCCATGGCAATAAGGCTGGGTTCTTTGCGTAAACTATCCGGGTTATTTGGTAATTGATTGTCCAGTACCAATATTTTGATTGGTAAGCCCGCGACCAGGCTGTGCGATAAACTTTGAAAACCGGAATCAAAACCAGTACCCTCTGCACCTAAAGTAACTAAGGGAGGACAAAGTAAGTATTCTTCATCACTAAATTGACGCCAGTCAAAATAAGCAAAGAACTTATCATGTTCCGTTTTATCGTATTTACCTTTTATTTCCAGTTCGGCAATACGCATGGCTTTAAAACCTTCTGCCATTTTCACCATGTGACCTTCAAAAAGTCCCATGGCTAATGAGGGCGCATCTTGCGATAAATGGCTGGCCCAAGGGAACGGGTAAGGATTATAGGGGAAAGTAGCTGTGCGAGCAGCCGCTTTATGACCGCTTTCTGTCATGCCCAGGTTGGCACGTCCTTCGCCTGATAAGCCTTGGCTATAGCTCCATTTCAGGTGTTTTAATTTGGCAACCAGCTGTAATGCCCAACGTAGCCATTTGGGGTCTATAGGTTGTGTTGTTTTGTCTTTATCAAGTGCACCACTGAGGCGGGATAAGGTAAGGTCTACGCTTTGGTTTTCATCAATCGCGGTTTCCAATGCATCAATATCGCTAATATCCAGCGTTGCTACCAGTTGCAGACGGATATGCTTTTCCATATCTGTTATCAGCTGGTTGATATGTTGGATATGCGGTTCAATGCGCGCTTGCATTAATGCAGTGACAGTACTGGTGAACAGATGAATGGCTGTTTTCTCGCTACTGCCTGCGCGGGTATTATCGCTATTGAGCATGGAACTATGGTTTTTCTTGTCGAGTAACAAGGTATCCAAAACGCCATTTTTTGCTTGTAGATCGTCAATGCGACTGTATTTTTTATTGGATGTGGGTAAATCCAGCCAATAATTCCAGTTTTCCCGTAGAATTTCGGTGGATTCAGTGGTTTGTTCCACAACTGTCAAGGCATCTGTTTCACACACAGTGACGCATTCCATACAGCCTTTACAGCTGTCGGGGTTGATAGTGATAGAAAATAGCCCGCCATTTCTTGGCATACGGCTATTCATCTCATCATGGTAGGGTTCTGTCAGGGCAAATTTAAATGTACCGGCAGCCTGTTTAAACCATTCAAATTCTTGTGCGACTTCATCTCTTTCAGGTTCTGCGTATTCCTTGATAGTATCGCCGATTGCCTTGGCAAAAACAGGATCCAGAGTGGTTCCTACCGATTTATCAGCCGTTAAGGCATGGTATTTTTTTTCCACTGTACGAATGGCACGACGTAGGTGTTTAATGCTATGACCTGATTTCTCAATCCGTTTGATGTTGGTTTCAAACACTTCATTAACGCTATTGATTAATCCAGGAATGGCACTGTCAGGGCACGAGCTATAGCAATTCCCACAAGCCGTACAGTTTTCGGGTGTCCATTGGGGATGTTGCAAACGATTGGCAGTCATATCAGCAAAAATACCGGTTGCCGCAGGGACGATGCCTGAAGCGATAAACGGATCGGCAAGGTTTGCTGATGCCTTGTGGTCGCTATATAAATGTCCAGTTTGGTTCCAGAAGCGATGAATATCCGCAATCGCTTGCTCATTGGCTGGTTTTTGTTGCAGTAGCAACGGCGCAGAGCTGTTATCGACTTGAATGCTTGCCGAGTCACCTACGGTCATTTCCGCAACGGCTATTTGCTGAATTGCCTTATAACTGCGTTTAACCAGATCCAGGTCATTATCAATAAGCTCTTGAATCGCCTCTTCTGTTTTATCAAGCAGCTCTGTAATAGGGCTGACTTTAAAAAACACGGATTTAAATACCCTGTGTTGTAAATCAAACTGCAGGTTCAGATCATCATTGCTTTCTTGAGCAATTTTAACCGCATCAATGAAAAAGACTTTGATTTGTTGCTCTGAAAGGGTTTGTTGGGCGTTATCAGGAAAACTACGCCAGACATCCTGGGCATCGGATAACGCGCTTTGAATAATCAAAGTGCCACCGTCAGTTAACCCTGCTAAAGGGTCGCAGTGAGCAAAAACATTGGCTTCAGTGGCAATAACTGTATTGACCGTGTGGTATGTGTTATTTAATGGTAGTGGCTCTGGCGCAGCGGTTAAGTAAAAGGTCGTGGGTTGTGCTTTTTTCTCGCTAGCATACTGTGGCTGTGCTTTAACCTCTAAAGCAAATTGTTCAAACAACGTTTCAGCTAGTTTTTGACCGGCACTGCTGCTTTTCCTGCCACCCAACGCATGAATACGTAGCGTTGTTGCACTTTTTGTTAACAGGTCTGGATTTTCTGCAGCATTTAAAGCCAGTTCCGCTATCGTCGGGTAGGCTGCAATAATCGCCTGTTGCTGTATTTCTTGTTGTGGTGACAGCTTGTTTTTATGGATGAAGTGGATACCTAGATAGAAAAACTTTTGCTGTTTTCCTTTGGGTAGCATGTTTTCTACCGCTGCAATAATATCTTTAGGCTGAATCTCTCGACCACCTAAACCAAAACAGGCTGAATACAGTGGCGAGACATCAGAGGTTTTGCTGTAACTGGCATAGTTAGTAAATGCGGGCTTTTTGGTGTTGCCATTGTCCAGCGCTTTGCTCATGCTGCTGCGAATTTCAGCGATTAGCGGTAAATCTTCAGACAGCGGTTGATCCGTTCTTTCCAGAACCAGTACACCTTTGCGCGCTTTAAGCAGATGGCTGATTAAGTCACCCGGAAAAGGTCTGAACAGGGTCATGTTAACAACGCCCACTTTTAATTTTCGGCTGCTACGCAAGTAATCGGCTGTCGCTTCAGCGGTATTTAATACGCTACCCTGAGCAATAATCAAATAATCGGCATCATCAGATAAATAGTGATTAATCCGTTGATAACGACGACCGGTTAATTCAAACCATTCATCCATACATTGATCTGCAATTTCAGCGACATGATCAAAGAAATAAGGACGCTGTCCGGCAACGGTTTGCATATAACTGTCTGTGCCTTGTACGCCACCTGATTGTGTAGGTTGATCTACAGTCCATGTTTCAGGGACACGGCGGCGTGATTTGCCATATAAAATACCTTGCGCAGGGGTAGGGGTGTTAATAATATCGTCAGGCAGACCGACAAATTCTTCGATTAACTCACGTTCAGGTAGATGAAGCGGTTCAATTAAATGTGACGTTAAAAAGCCATCCTGAGCCACCACTGCAGGGTTTAAACTAAGCTCGGCTATTTTACGGCTGATAATATTAAGGTCGGCGGCAGACTGGTTGTTACGGGCAAATAATTGAATAAAGCCGGTATCATCCATGCTGTGGTAATCATCATGTGCACAATAATTGTTTGATGTGGCTTTGCTGATAGCCTTGCAGGCAATGTTTAAAACATAAGGCAATCGTTTGCCCACAGCGGCATATAAAGATTCATGCATGGATGCAAGACTTTGCGCCGAAGAGCTGAAATGTGTTGCTCTTAATCCTGATAATGCCAGACCTGCGGTAACCGTGGCAGCGGCATGATTATCTTCTGGATTAACCGATATTAAGGGGCGATTAGATATGTTGAGATGACCCTTGCTTTTTTCTAAATTCCAGCTCACGCTCATTTCAGAGCTTGCGGTAGAAAGGTAAGCCCCTGCTGCATCACTAGACTCTCTCTCGCACATAATAACGGCCGTATTGCCATTCATTATTTTGCGGATGCCAGGGTATTTGAATACTTTATTTTGTTTTTTCTTACCAAAAAGGGCCATTATTAACCTATTTTATTCAAGGGTCTTTATGTAAAAGCGATTTTTGGTTCCTATGCTTTTCATAGAAACCCATGTCTGGGCGCTTATGCGTCCCGTGATATGAATATCACAAAATGAGTTCTCATGTAGAGCATCACTGTCATTAAGTTAAGAATCTATTGTTATAATCAATAGGTTACGCCGTAGCTTGGGTTGGGTTTTTGATCGTAACAAAAAATCCCAGGCTACAGGGTAACAAGTTGATATTTAGTATTTACTTAAGGCGGAGATATAGCGCATGGGAACCCTATGTATTTTTATGCTTGAGGTAACGACTCAGTACGCATGGATTTTTTAGCGGCTTTTCCTGTGCTTGAGCGCGTGGTACCCAGTTTACTGTCTATCCAGACGATAGCGCCTGTTGGGCAACGCTCGATAGGTGTGCGGTCGACTAAAATCTCGTCATACTTTTTAAAATCAATCACTGCAAGGTTATTTTTGATTTCAATTAACCCTTCCGGGGCATCAACGACGCATTTTTCACACGCGGTACAGGCTACTTCACACTCTTTTTCCGCTTTATCGCCTTCATCCTGGCTTTTGCAAGCAACAAATAATTGATGGCTGACAGGCTGTAATGAGAATAAATCCTTAGGGCAAACCACAATGCAATCATTACACGCGGTACATTTATCTTCTATGACTATGGGTAAGCCATTATCATCCATGAATATGGCATCAAAATCACAGACATCGGCACAATCAGCAAGTCCTAAACAGCCCCAGCTACAGCCTTTACCTCCGCCTGAAACCACAGCGGCGGCCTGACACGATTGCAAACCTTCATATTTAGCACGGGTGTAAGCGACATGTGTGCCGCCTGCACAGGCAAGACGGGCAACCACTTTTTCAGTCTCACCCATATCGACTCCCATATAAGATGCAATTTCTGCATTACCTTCAGGAGTGTTAACCGTACATTCTGAGGGGTTTTTTGCGCCGCTAACAACCGCTTCAGCAAAAGGGCGGCAGCCCGGTACACCACATGCACCGCACTGAGCCTGGGGCAGCATATCGTCTACCTCTTCAATACGGGGGTCTTCGTAAACAAAGAGTTTTTTGTTGGCGATGGCTAATATGATGGCTAAAACAACGCCAAGTGCCACCATAAACAGAGCGGCAGTTACGATGCTGGAAATCATTTTTCTTGTTCAATTAATGAAATCATATAAAGCTTAAGTCCATGATAATGGAGGGTTAAGATAACCGTTAATTATACACAAAATTGGTTTTTTAGGGATAATGAAAGTTCATTCGTATATAATTATACAGTAAAACTGTTGATTTGTAATGAGAATGATTTTTGTTTGCAATAAATATTGATGGATAAATAAAACCGCTTGAGCGGATAAATCGTAGCTTAGATAAGCAATAGCGCAATTTGACATTTGGGAATAACGGCTACTCATTTAAAGCGGGACAGATTTTCCGGCTTTCCATCTAAGGCGAGACAATATAGATGTATTTTGGTTAGGCAAATTCGTACCATAATGTTCAATGTCTGCATGGTTCGAATGAATTTGAACTTACAGTTCGCTGTCCCGGCATAAGTTCACCATGAAGGGCATGAAGTTAATGAAGAAAAATTAAACCTTGATGGTGAAAAATAATCGCGTCCTGAGTCCTAGGTTCTGTTGACATTTGGTTTTGAATTTAAGAGTTGTATCATTCATAATGAT
>CAYMPX010000071.1:0-11939 GCA_964392135.1 uncultured Methylomarinum sp. | reverse complement strand
CAACCACAGCAACTGATAAATAACCGAACAATACAAATAATACTATTTTTTTCATATTTACTCTCCAGATTGTTTTAACACTTTCAAAAAACCAATAGATGCTTCTTCTATCATATCTAACACCCTTTCAAAACCATATTTCCCGCCATAATAAGGATCAGGCACGTCTCGTGCATCAAGATGAGGTGCATAGTCTAAAAAATATTTTATCTTGTTTTTATGTTGCTCAGGACAAGCATCCATTAGAATAGAGTAATTATCACTATCCATTGCTAACAAATAATCATAATCCTCAAAATCACCAAAAATTACTTTTCTAGCCCTTATATGATTAAGGTCTATCCCTCTGTCTTTTGCCGCTTTCTGAGATCGTAAATCGGGTGCTTCATCAACATGATAAGCATGTGTTCCTGCTGAATCAATAATAAACCGCTCACTTATGCTTTCCGCTTTAACCAATGCAGAAAACACCCCTTCCGCAGTGGGTGAACGACAAATATTACCCATACAAACAAACAAAACCCTTGTTTTATCTTTATTATTCAATAAATTACCCTCAAATAAACCACTGTTTTTTGCTAAAAAATTTTATAACCAAATCAATCACTTATGTTTTTATTTCAGGGAATAATTTTTAGCGTCTATTCTTTAAATTTTATTATGTACCCAATCAATTATAAAAGCTCTCAAATTAAAGCATCCCGTTTAGGTTGACCAGGACAATGACTGCAACTTTAAAAAAATTGCGATCCGGTTCACATTTATTCAATAAGTTGCCGCTTTCAAAAATCAAGGGAGCTAACCTCTGTTAAAATGGTCGGGTAAAAACCACCCATTCCTAATGAACAACGATCACTAGCAGAACGATTATATTCAAAACAAGACATCGCCACACAAAAATTACAGGATCATAAATCCAGTAAAATCACTGATGTATATAATGGCGTTAGAGGGTCAGAATGGCTAAAATTTTTTATAAAATAACGCGATTATTTGGGGGGTGAGCTATATAAATGATTTTTTTGAAGAAAAAAGATCGTAAAAACATTACCCTCACAAACCAAGAGAACGCGCGTTTTTTCATATTCAACTTAAAGTTTATAATAAAATGACCGATAAATTTAGTGTAAGATTAAATTATAGCTCAATTAGGCTTTTGAACACGGCGATCATACCTCCCGTGCCTACCAACTAATAATAATAAAATTCCAAAGCTTAAAAAGCATCAGGAGAATACTACCATGCTAATGATGAACTGGCATTCTGTCGGCGTTAAAGTAATTTCAATCACCATGTCCGTTTTAAGCGTCTTGGCAATTGTCTTATTATTCCTTTACGCTGGCAACGAAAAACAAAAAGTAATAGACAATAATATTGATGCTTCCAAACAATTACTGCTGATATCCGAATCAATTCGCAATAACACCATAAAAAAATGGGAACTTGGTTTATTCACGGTTGACTCACTTAAAAAATTAATTGTGAATAAAACAGCCTCAGAAGCCAAGTCATTAGTTATTGCAACCGTACCTGTTGCAACAGCCTGGAATGTTATTCAAGAAAAAGCCCTAAAAGGGGATTTCCGCTTTAAAGCACCTAGAGTTGGCGCAAGAAACCCAAAAAATGAAGCTGATTCTATTGAACGCGAAGCATTATCCTATTTTCAAAGCAATTTAGCAGCCACTGAATACAGCTATATTGACGAAGAAAAAAATGAAATCAGATACTTTAGACCGGTTAGACTTGATCAACAATGTGAGTTATGTCATGGCAATCCCAACACATCTCAGGCAATCTGGGGCAATAATCAGGGAACAGATTTGTTAGGCTATCCTATGGAAAACAAACGCCAAGGAGATTTACACGGTGCTTTTGAAATCATCACGCCCATTTCTGAAGACCTTGCTGAATTACAAAAGGATATATGGATAGCTATAGGTTTTTTTATAATTACCCTGATTGTCATTGCTACAACGGGGTATTTTGTCATGAACCAAATTATTATCGCTCCGCTAACCAGTTTAGCCTTGAAACTTCAAGCCATTAGTAGCGGTGATGGTGACTTAACTGCTCGTCTTGATGTTAAAGGTAAATCCGAATTTGCATGGGTAGCAGGAAGTTTTAATACTTTTGTCAAAAAAATCGCAAAAACCATTGCCAATATCAGTGAGACCAGTGAAAAACTAGCGACTGCTTCGCATAATTTAGCTCAAATTACAGAACAAACCGAACTAGGTGTTGAAAGACAACTTGCTGAAACCACACAAGTTGCAACTGCCATGGAAGAAATGACGGCAACAGTACAAGAAGTGGCTCGCAATGCGATCAATGCCTCTGAGGCTGCCAGCACGGCTGATACTGAAGCCGCATCAGGAAAAAACATTGTCACCCAGGCGGTAAATGGCATCAATCAACTTGCATCAGAAGTTGAAAATGCAGCCAATGTTATCCATGAGCTAGAAAATGACAGCAATAGTATTGGCGAAGTATTAAGTGTTATCCAGGGTATAGCGGAACAGACTAACTTACTGGCTTTAAATGCAGCGATTGAAGCTGCACGTGCGGGTGAACAAGGCAGAGGCTTTGCTGTCGTTGCGGATGAAGTACGCACACTTGCCAGTCGAACACAAAACTCTACCCTTGAAATCCAGCAAACCATTGAACGCCTACAAAACCGAGCAAAACAGGCGGTTAGTGTTATGGACAATGGAAAAAGACAAGCGGCATCCAGTGTAGAGCAAGCCGCTTCAGCAGGTGAATCAATCACCACAATCAGTGAGCGTATTGATACTATTACTGATATGAACAACCAAATTGCAGGCGCAGCCGAAGAACAAACCGCAGTAGCAGAAGAAATAAACCGCAATATCAACAATATAAGCACAGTTACTAATGACACCTCCATCGGTGCTAGAAACACATCGGAAGCATGTAAAGAGCTACTGGAATTAGCCGATCAATTACGTACCGCTGTTAGGCAATTTAGAACCTAATACTTTTAACAACCACGCATTATCCGGACTTCATTTAGTAATGAAGTCCGGATAATGCTATTAAAACCAAAAACACTATTACCAATGTTAAATAAAGTCACATTAATTGGACGATTAGGGGCCGACCCCGAAGTTAGATATATGCCAAGCGGTGGAGCTGTAACCAATATAACTTTAGCAACCAGTCGCCGCTGGAAAGACAGACAAACAGGCGAACGTAAAGAAGAAACAGAATGGCATCGTGTTTCATTTTTTAATCGTATTGCTGAAGTTGCTGGCGAATATCTTAGAAAAGGCAGTCTGGTTTACATAGAAGGTCGTATTCGCACACGAAAATGGCAAGACCAAAGCGGTCAAGACCGCTATACCACCGAGATCATTGCTGAGCAAATGCAAATGCTTGATAGCAAAAGCGGTGGTACTGGGAATTTTGGCAACGAACAAGCCAACCCTACAGCTTATTCAGCACCACAACCCGCGCAGCAACCACAACAATCAGCAGCTACACACCCGACATCTGCTACAGCCAATCAACAACGCCCAGACACACCACCACCGGCATCTTATGAAGATTTTGATGATGACATTCCCTTTTAAAGGATAAACCCCGTCTAGTTAGAAACCCATAGTTTTCTTCAGTTTAAACATTAACAGTTCTTGCATTACAAAATTTGCTTTGAATCGGCTAATTTTAAGTTTTTTTGAGAGTAAAAATTTAAACTATAAAAGCTATGGTTTTCAAAATGGTTGGGGTTTATAAAGAATATATTGTCAACTTAAAATAAAACACTGATATTTTTATTTTTAAACAATTTATCAGGATAAATTGGTAGCCAGTTATTTTATGCACGTTCCTTATTAAGTTCAGTATGTTCTTTTATTTTAATCAGCAATCCGGTATATTCCATAGAGTTGTACCGGGCATAATTTAAGTTTTTAAATAACCCGGTTAATTTAACAAAAAATGATCGAGCCTGTTCTTGATCAGAAAAATTATACGTTGCTCTGACCAAGGCTATTATTCGATTAAACGTTTCTTTTTGACGGTTTATTGATACAGAAACATCCACTTTATCAAAGGCATCTTGTTGCAGATACACCATATCAAGAAACAATGCTTGCTGATATATGACATAATCATCCAAGGAAATACCCTCTTCACCTGCTACCTGAATCATTTGATAAATATTTTCACCATTTTTCAGTAACACCAGCATTTCCTTTACATTCTCTGTCCATTTAGGATCCAGTTCTTTGCTAAACCAGGCATTTAATTGTTCCGTATAACGAGACCACGATAGTAATGGATCAACTGCAGGGTAAAATCGTTTATAAGCCCTATCAGAACTTAAACCTAAGAATGTTTTCACGGTACTCAAGGTAGACTGGGTGACCGGTTCTTCGAAATTCCCTCCGGCAGGAGACACTGTACCAATCATGGTTAAACTACCCTCCGAGCCATCCAGGTTAACAATAACACCTGCTCGCTCATACAGACTTTTGATGGCAGAATCTAAATAGGCCGGAAAAGCTTCTTCCCCGGGGATTTCCTCTAAACGCCCCGATGTTTCACGCATTGCTTGTGCCCAACGAGAGGTTGAATCAGCCAATAACAAAACATCCAAGCCCATTTGTCGATAATACTCAGCGAGTGTAATGCCCGTATAGATAGAGGCTTCTCTGGCAGCGACCGGCATGGATGAGGTATTACAAATAATGATAGTCCTATCCATTAATGAACCACCCGTTTTTGGGTCACTCATTTGTGGTAATTCAGTAATGGTTTCAACCACCTCACCTGCGCGCTCACCACAAGCGACAATAATCACAATATCTACATCTGAATTTCTGGAAATTAAATTTTGTAAAACTGTTTTACCCGCGCCAAAAGGCCCGGGAATACATCCTGTTCCGCCTTTTGCAATCGGAAAAAAGGTATCGATCAAACGTAAATGCGTGATTAAAGGTTCGGTAGGGTATTGCCGTTGAATCACATTCTGTTTAAGTAACTTCTCCGGAATTTGTTTACGAACCGGCCATCGTTGACGTAAAGTGATGGTTGTTTCTTTACCCGGGCTTAACAGGATTTTTGCCACAGGTTCAACCACTGTAACCTGCCCTTCTTGAATCCAGCTGACTTCAACTTCACCCTCAATATCAAAAGGTAACATGATTTTGTGGATAAAGCCTCTCTCTACCACAGTACCAATAACAGAACTTGCTTTTAAAATATCACCGGTTTGTACGCAAGAGGTAAATGCCCATTTTGTATTGATATCCAAGGCAGGTAAATCGATACCTCTGGGTAAGAAAAAACCAAAATCTGTCGCTAAATTACGCAAGGGATTTTGTAAACCATCATAAACCTGTCCTAATAACCCAGGGCCTAATTCAACTGAAAGCAGTTTGCCTGTTTGTTCAACAGGATCACCTACACCAACCCCCGATGTACTTTCATAAACCTGAACATCTGCCGTATTGCCTTTAATTCGTAACACCTCCGCTTTTAATCGCTCTGTATACGGCGTTGTACTGCGGGCAGGTAAAATATAGACCACTTCATTTTTTGTAAGAGGCGTTGATGTGCCGGCATTTAATTGAATTGAAACAATATCATCCTGAACGGCAATAATTTTTGCAGTTGTTTGCTTTTCCTTTATCATAAATCTATATTCTTCAATCCACTATCAAGTAAATGATTAAATCGCTTAACGGCTACTGTTTTATTATTACCACTCCAGCGCGAGATAATATCCCAGCGCAACACATAAATAATGACTGCTTCAAAATCAAAATAATGCCCCAGACTTTGTCTCTGATAATGTTTCCAAATCACGTTTAATAATAACGCGTCTAATTGCAGACTTTTTTTGGCTAATAACAATGTATTCACTTTAGCAACCCAAGGTAACTTTTTACTTAAACCAAAATCAGCTTCATGCCAGTAATTAGAAATAAAAAAATGCCAGCTATCAAAACCAAAAAGTTTTTTCTCCGCTGCGTGTTTTACGCCTTGATTTCTCATTCTTAAGGCAGCCAGAATAATTCGTAATTCTAATCGCCAAACAATAATGTTTTTTATAAAGTCATTATCGATAGATGCAATGGAAGATAAGGTTTCATTTACAAACGTTGAATCAATTTCATTTTTTATATGTGACCAATGTAATAAGCCTTCAATTTTCAACAGAGCCGCCGCATCGCTTTCATCCAGGAAGGCTAGCCGTTTATCAAGCTGTATTCTGGAAAGAGGGGTGTGTGTTTCATCAAACAATGCATATTTATGTGATGGCAGGCTGGTCATTAATAAAGTATATTTATAATTAGCTGGATAATTCATAACACTATTTTACTATCCCTTGTAATAAAGCCCTAAAACGCGGCTGAAGATGCTCCAGCAATAAATGCGCTACCATCTCATCGGTAAACTCAATGCTCATCGCATTATCAACCAGGCGTACCGACAACCCTGTTTTTAGTTGTTCTGAAATTTCAAAGCGAACGCCTTTTCTTAAAAGGTTGGTGGCAATGGCAGCCGTATAATGTGATAACTGACCCTGTTTAAGTTCCCCCGGGTTTTGACGCAATTCATCGACACCTATGCTATTTTCAGGCAAGCTAATAACAATTTCCTTATTTTCATTAATACCTGACTTTTCCCGTACAATACCTGCCAGAGCTAATATTAATTTTTCAGTAAATGAGTCGTCAGACATCTGCTCACCCACAACACGCATGACTTCATGACTAAAACTTCCTAACAAAATATCGCGTAGTTTTAATAGTGCATCCCGGGTCGCAAGTTGCAATGCCTCCTGCCCTGCTATCGTTAATGCATCTGCTTCTTTACGGGCATGTTCCAATAATGCTTTTGCTTCAAGCTCTGCCTCTTCTATAATCCATTTAGCCCGTTTTTCCGCATTATTAACAATATCTTCAGCCTTTTTTTGACCCGCAGCTACGCCTTGATTTTTTAAGCGATCAATCAGTGCCTCCACACCAGATGAAGCAAAATTCGATTGAGGATCTGTCATAAGCTATGCCTGTGGTATACCATTACTAATAACGAGGGCAAAAATAAATGCAAAAACTGCAAAACCCTCAACAATGGCTGCAGGTGCAACCGATAAGCCTAAAATTTCAGGTTTCATTTTTGAAGCATGTATTGCAGATGCACAACACTGCCCTTGATAGATTGCACTTAACAATAAGGCAAATCCACACAATACACCAACAGCAAAAATTCCTGGTGTATTTTCCAGGGTAATCGGATTATTCAAGCTAAACATAACCACAATACCGTATATTACTTGCGAGGAAGGCATAGCAGACACACCAACATAACGCCCATAGCCCACATCAGTATCCAGCATTGCACCGATAGCGGCTTGACCTGCAACGGAACAACCTATAATACTGCCTACTGCGCCTAAGGCAACAGGTGCATATAACCCTACCCATCCTAATATCAACATAAAATCAGACATTATCTGTTACCTTTTTTTGAAAATGCTTTGAACGGATAGCCTTCATCAGAAACACTCCAGTTATAGAATTCAATAAAATTTAACCTCAAACCATGTACAACACCGCTCATCAAACAGAGCATCAGGTTTAAGCTATGACCAAAAACAAGTATTAAAATACTCCCTAATAAACTTAACCCCGATCCTGAGATATATATCTGATTTGCCAGTTGGTTAAATGTAATGGCTAACGAGGCACTTGCCAAGCCTAAAGCAAATAGACGCAGGTAACTCAGAATATCACCAAAAATTTTACTTATCCTGGTTATATTTTTAATACCACTTAACAACTGGTAGAAAAAATCACCGGGGGTTTTTATCACTGTCTCACTGCTAAAAAATAACAATAAGCCACAGCCCAGTGTGAATAAACCATATGATACAGTTGGACGCTCCCCGCCAGTGACCCATAACAAAAAGCCACCGATCACTAAACAGATCCAGCCTAACGAGGCAAGTGCTGTTTTCTTACCTTTAACCTGACAGGCTTTAATAAAATTAGCCAATACAATATGAAGGGTTCCAACAATAATTGATAAGCGCATCATACCGTCAAAATCATTAATATCCAGTATTTTCAATACACTAAAAAATGAACCTGGAGTGGGGCTATACCCAAAATATCCACCGCTTAGAACGCCCCATATCACGGAAAAACCAAGTGTAACAAAGGCTAGTTTTCGCAGTCTCTTCCCCTGAATTGTATCTCCCAGTTTATTCCATTTTAATGCCAAAAACAGCACAAAAATCGACGCATACCCTGCATCAGATAAAATCATGGCAAAGAAAAAAGCAAATGAAAAAAACACAATAGCAGAAGGATCCCAATCATTATAGGCTGGTATTTGATAAAATTTGATTATTTCTTCCCCACCGGCGATAAGCTCTGAATTTTTCAATAATGTGGGAGGATGATCCTGGTTAGTTATATTTTCAACTAATAATGCCAGACTGTTATGGCGAGAAAAATCAGTCCATTTAGGCACACAGTGTTCAGGAATCCATGCTTGAATAGCAAATAAAGCCTCTTCATCGTATGTTAATGAACTTGCCACTTTTAACGCGGCATTGTCTTCATCATCCGCTAAACCTAGAGTAATTAACGCTATCCAGCGGGTTAATGATTCTCTTTCTGCCTGCTTATCATCTATTGCCAAAGCAACTGTTTGAAAATCTTTAATTAATTGTGATAAAGAAACTTTTCCTGTGTGTGTTCTAGCAACCGGAATGCTTGATATTGCAGGTTCTTGTTTTGCCATAACCACCACATAACAAGAAATATTATCTACATAGACCACCTGAAAAACCTGGTCAGGTTGTATTTTGTTCATTAATCGCTTAGGGACGATATAAAACCACAATTTTATACCCGCTAAATTATTTTCTTTAGCCAGAGAAAAATTACCCCAGGGTTTAACTTCTTCAATACGTTTAAGCAAAAAATCGCGTTGATCGGATAAATCTCTTAATTCTGCCTGAATCGCCAAGGTGTTTTGCACTACATTATTCAAATTGAATAATGTTTTATCCGTTAACTGATGTCTTTTATTAGCGCATTGATTTAAATATTTCAGTGCTTGAATTGCTTTTTCAGACTGTTTTTGAGTTTCAATCTCAGGCGAAAACACCCATTGATTTAAAGAAATAAGATGCGCGCCACCTAAAGCCTGAAGCTTTATTAGCATTGCTGATTTTTCTGACTTTAAACCACATAAAGTCAGTTTCTTTAACTTGACTATAGCCATTTACATAATGTTCTCTAAAGGGAATATTAAAACAAATTAAGATTCGGGTATTATTGAAAACTCAACCTTCCTGTCTCATAATACTTCACTTTCCCTAAGTCGCTTTTGCTTAGTAATTTTAGCTCTAACAACAGCTGCTCGTTCTGCATCAGAAAGAAATATTCGTATTTTCCCAATATTCTTCTGTGTTTTTGGAATAAGCACTTTGTCGAACAAATTAACTCTTTGGGTAATTTTTTTTACTGCCTGCTGCAATATTGCCACACGTTGTTGTTCAACATGTAGTTGCACTTTGAGTTCTAACATTTCTTGTAATTGCAGCACAACCAGATCAACCCAATGCGGCTTAGTTAAAAGTGAATAGGGTTTTTTTTTAATATCAATACTTTGCATAGCGGGAACTTTAATACCTACCACGTTTTCTTGCTTAATCACAACCTGTTCAACCCAGACTAAATGTTCAAGATCGATCAAATCATCTGCTAACATAGGGAGTTGTTTTTCAACACAGGCATAACAAGCACTCATCTGTTTTTCTGTTACCTCTAATTGGGCAATGGCTTTGCTGCGTTCGGCTATTAATTGTTGCCGTTTCAGGTCTAATGAAGGCAAATATTGCTTATAGCGCTTTAATTGCGCACTCTCCTTATGCAAGGAGGCTTTGCTAAATGATAGACGTGCCATTTTTATTTAGAATATCAAACGGAAAATATTTATCAATTAATGTTTGCTTCATTAATAATTCAGCTTGATCAAAACACTCTGCCAATGTCTGCCAGCATAAATCCAGTGCATCTTCTAAAGTAAGCGATACATTGATATCCATAAAACGCTGTCTAAACAATCGTCCAAACGTCAATAATTTTTCATCAAAAGAAGATAATTCAAAGGCCATTGCCTGTTTTTGTTCTGCCTCATTTGCTGCAGAATAGAACCGAATCATGGTATTCATTATTTGCGCATGATCGTCTCTGGTAACTTTGCCTATGACATGCTGTTTTAACCGTGACAATGAACCAAAAGGGTCTAACATTTTATTATGTAAATAAAACTGGCCTTCAGTAATGTAACCGGTATTATCAGGGACAGGATGTGTTACATCCCCCCCTGGCATGGTAGTCACGCTTAATATAGTCACTGAGCCCGCGCCATTATAATCGCAGGCTTTTTCATAACGTTTCGCTAATTGTGAATATAAATCGCCCATATATCCCCGGTTTGAAGGTACATGTTCCATAGAAATTCCGATTTCTTTCATGGCATCGGCATAAGCCGTCATATCCGTCATTAACACTAGGACACGCTTACCTTCTTCAACAGCAAAACGTTCGGCAACCGTTAACGCCATATCGGGGACTAACAGTCGTTCTACAATAGGATCTGAAGCTAAATTACAAAACATCACGGTTCTTGCAAAAACACCGGCTGTTTCAAATTGACTACGAAAATAATGATAATCATCAAAAATCAATCCTAAGCCAGCAAATACTACAATATCCGCATCTGCTTGAATTCCAATGCGCGCTAAAAACGGGTTGTAAGGCTCACCTGAGACAGAAAAAATAGGAATTTTTTGGCTTTCTACCAAGGTGTTAAATAAATCAATCATCGGCACATTGGTCCGAATCATATTAGAAGCCAGCACTCGCTTCATCGGATTAACTGAAGCGCTTTCGATCACTACCTTAGGATCAGGCTGTAAAGAAGATCCCCCATCAAGCGGTTCTCCCGTACCATTAAAAATGCGACCTAGAATATTTTGAGAATAGGTGACTTGCATGGAATATCCTAAAAAACGAACCGATGCATTCGTAGATAGTCCCTGAGTACCCGAAAAAACTTGTAATGAGACCTCACAACCTTTGATTTTAATGACTTGAGCCAGAGAATGTATGCCATTACTATCTTCTATCCGCGCCAGGTCACCAAAACAGGTAGCAATATCCTGACAGCCCTTGGAAAGGGATACATGAACCGTCATGATATTACCTACAATCGAAATAATATTATGATGTTTTATCAGGTTTTCAATCATTTAACTGCCAAAGATTTTTTTCAAAAAGAGACAGGATTTGCTTCCTGACCCTATATTATCACCCTGTTAACTTTTCCACTTTACTCTTAATGTATCCCTATTAATATATAACCACTGAATCGCAATAATAGCAATAGCCGATTCAATTTCACCCGACTCTAACATTTTACAGGCTTTTTTGAATGACTCAACAGTCACCAGAATATCTTCATGTTCATCATCCAAGCCATGAACACCACCGATATCACGAGTATCCACTTTGCCACAAAACAAACTAATTCTTTCTGATGATCCGCCAGGGGTAGTATAAAACTCATTAATCAACATCAGCTGTTCAATTTCACAACCCGCCTCTTCTACGGATTCTCTATAGGCAACCTCTTTGGCTGTTTCCCCCTCTTCTATAGCGCCGGCAACAATTTCAACTAACCATGCTCTATCAGGATTTAACACAGCGCCTGCACGAAATTGTTCAATTAAAACCACTTCATCTCTATCAGGATCATAAAGTAACACTGCAACACAATTTCCCCGCATAAACAGTTCACGACTTATTTCTTCACTCCAGCCACCCTGAAACAGGGTATGTTGTAAACGATACTTTTCTAATCTAAAAAAACCTTTATAAGCAACCTCTTGC
>CAYMPX010000070.1:0-11950 GCA_964392135.1 uncultured Methylomarinum sp. | reverse complement strand
CGCCAAGTATGAAATTTACCCACCCAACGCAATAATCCTTCGGGTGCATGTTTCCGTTTCCAGACCCCTGCCACATATTTGTTAGCCTCAGCCATGGTGGGATAAATATGAATAGTACCTAGTATTTTGTTTAGACCCAGCCCATGTTTCATAGCCAAAACAAACTCGGCTATCAAATCTCCCGCATGTTCACCAACAATGGTTACACCTAAGATTTTATCTTTACCCGGTTGAGTTAATACTTTGACAAAACCATGGGCTTCACCATCGGCAATCGCCCGGTCTAAATCATCTATGCTGTAAGAAACAACTTCGTAAGGAATATTTTGTTCTTTGGCATCCTGTTCATTTAAACCGACTCTCGCTACTTCGGGATCTGTAAAAGTAGACCATGGAATAACTGAATAATCCGTACGGAATTTTTTAACTTGACCAAACAATGCATTAACCGCTGCATACCACGCCTGATGTGCAGCGACATGAGTAAACTGGTAAGGCCCTGCGACATCACCACAAGCATATATATTGGGATAATTAGTTTCCTGAAAGGCATTGGTTTCTATCGTTTTTCTTGAAGATAACTTAATATCCAGTTCCTCAACACCATAGCCGTTAATATTTGCAACGCGACCAATAGCAACCAATACCTGATCAAACGGAATTTTGACGGCTTGACCTTCATAGTCAGCAATAAGTATTTTTTCACCGTTTTCAATAATAAATTCTTTTGCTGTATGCCCGACCCTTAAATCAACCCCTTCCTGTTTAAATCGGTTCATGACCGCTTCTGATACTTCTGGGTCTTCTCGAACCATAAGTCGCGGCAGCATTTCAATCTGAGTCACTTGACTACCTAAGCGGGCAAAGCATTGTGTTAATTCACAGCCTATCGGACCGCCACCCAGAATAAGCAAACGTTCAGGCAATTCCCGTAGATTCCAAATGTTATCTGATGTCAGTGGCTCAACTTTATCAAGCCCCGGAATCGGTGGAACAAAGGGACGTGCCCCGGCAGCAATCACAATCGAACGCGTAGTTAAGGTTTTAACACCCTCTGAGGTTTTGACCTGAACTTCCCAGGGGGAAATAATTTTGGCGTCACCTTCCACGATGTCAACGCCTAATTCGGTATAACGCTCTATCGAATCATGTGGCTGAACGGTTTTAATCACAGATTGTACGCGTTCCATCACATCGGCAAAATCAAAGTCTGCACTGGCCTGTTTGATACCAAATTCCTCATAACGTTTTAAATGGGACAGCCATTTAGCAGAACGAATCAGTGCTTTCGATGGGACACAGCCGGTATTAAGACAATCGCCACCCATTTTATGTTTTTCAATCAAGGTAACTTTAGCTTTAACCGCAGCGGCAATATAAGAGGTCACCAATCCACCGGAGCCGGCGCCAATTACGATAAGATTATTATCAAAAGTTTGTGGTTTATTCCAATTCGCATACACTTTTTTAGCCTGTATTGAAGTGATGATTTGTTTGGCAATGATAGGAAACAGGCCTAATAAGGCAAATGACCCTAATAATGCGGGGGATAAAATACCTGAAAGTGATTCAATTTTAGCCAGTTGAGTACCCGCATTAACATAAACAAGAGTACCCGCTAACATACCAACCTGACTAACCCAGTAGAATGTCCTGACTTTTAGCCTCGTTAATCCCATCGTCAGATTGATCATAAAAAAGGGAAAGATCGGAACCAAACGCAAGGTAAACAAATAGAAGGCTCCATCACGGTCTATGCCTTGGTCAATCGATTGCAAACGCGTACCAAAACGGGATTTAACGGTATCTCTGAATAAAAAACGTGCGGCTAAAAAAGCCAGTGTTGCACCGATAGTTGAAGCAAAAGAAACAATCACCGTTCCCCAAAGCAATCCAAAAACTGCACCGCCTGCCAAGGTTAATATTGTCGCGCCAGGCAATGACAACCCCGTCACTGCAATATACACCAGCCCATAAATAACGACGGTTAAACCAGGATATGTACTACGATAAGATTCAATCATATCCTGTTTCGATTTCAAAGCGTCTAATGTCAAATACTGCTGAAGATCAAAAATAAAAAAGCTCACTATCAAAATTGCGATGACGACTAATAATAAAGTTTTTGTCTGTTTCATAATTTACGCCTTGTCCTTTAAAATAACTGATTTGATAATGTGATCGACTCAAATAAGCCTGTCCGTTTTAACGGGTTAAACATATTGTTTCCATTGAATAAATAATTGATACCTGTTGGTCGTTTGGTTTGGAATTTACTTACATAACGGCTCGAAGAAAATTTTTTCAAAAAAACAGGTACAAGTATATATACTCGGCGATCAAATTTTTAATTATTGATTTTCAGCAACTCAGAAAAATTAAATTAAAGGACAATAATGATTTTTTTGTATACACCATTCTCAGCCGATGCAGTAGATTATAGACTACCTATCCTCTACTGCCATTAACATAAGCAGCCGTTAATTCATGTCGAGGTGATTCAAAAATTTGCTGACATTTACCAAATTCAATCAGACTGCCTGCCCGTTCTTTAACCCAAAAAAATCCCGCATAATTTGCAATACGTCGCGCTTGAGCCAGGTTATGGGTAACAATCACCACTGTATAACGTCCTCGTAGACTTTGAATCAGATCTTCCACAATCCCTGATGAAATAGGGTCTAAAGCACTGCAAGGCTCATCCATTAACAAGACTTTTGGTTTTAAAGCCAATGCTCTGGCAATACATAGACGTTGTTGCTGCCCACCTGACAAGGCTTGTGCGGGTGAATCCAGGCGGTCTTTAACTTCTTCCCATAACCCCACATCGTGTAAAACCTGTTCCATTCGTTCATCTAATTCGGCTTGTTTATGCATTCCATGCTCACGCAGTGGCAATTCAATATTACGGCGGATGGATAAAGGAAAAGGGACTGGTTTTTGGAAAATCATGCCTATGTTGCGGCGTAAATATTGTACATCTAATGCAGGGTCAAATACGTTTACATTATTAAAACGAACCTGCCCGGTCACTCGACACCCCGAAATCATATCGGTTAAGCGGTTCAAAACCAATAGAAAACTGGTTTTACCACATCCAGATGGTCCAATAAGTGCAGTAATACAGCCTTGATAAATATCCAGCGACACATTATCCAATGCCATTTTTTTAGCGTAATGCAAAGATAGATTTTTAATACTGAGAATAGGCTCAGGATTGCAACAAGGCGGGCCAGATTCTAACGGCCCTAGCGTATAGGCAGTCTCTAAACTACCACTTTGAGTGGATTGAAAAGACGCGTCCGTTTTATTAAATAATAATTTCATTAGTAATTATTCTCTTATTCTGCCAATAATTCGCTAAGCCCATGGCGATGCTATTGATGATTAACAACATAACAATTAACACCAATGCAGCGGCATGTGCTTTGCTATCCCCTCCGGCAACATTCATAGATAAATCATAAATATGTATCGACAAAGAACGTCCCGAATCAAATACTGAATCAGGCATACGATCGACATAACCGCTAGTAAATATTAATGCCGCCGTCTCAGCCATTGCCCGCCCGATGCCTAGCATCAAACCCGCAATAATAGCGGGCATGGCAGCAGGCAATAACAAATAAACCAATGCGGCACACCGCGTCATCCCTAATGCAGCGGCTGAAAACCGATAGTCATCGGGTGCAGAACGTAAGCCTTCAACAGCGGTACGAATTAGAACAGGTAAGACCATACAGGCTAATGTCAGTCCGCCGGATAAAATAGAAAAACCCAAGCCTAAGTAAATACTAAAAAAAGCATTACCAAATAAACCAAAAACAATCGATGGCACACTGGTTAACAGGTCTAAACAGCGTTCGATAACATTACCAAATTGGCTTTTTTGTCGGGTAAACTCTGTTAACAACACAGCGGTCGCCAAGCCTAGCGGTGCGGCTATGAGTATTGCCACAAACACAATTAACCCGGTCGATACAATAATAGGAGCTATCCCCCCTGCCCGTCCTGCGTCACGGGGTGATTCAGTCAGATAGACCCAGGATATCTGACTTAAGCCATGAATAATAATGTCTGTGAGTATGCACAGGAAGACGGCTGTTATTAAAAATGCAACTAACCCGATTAACAAAGTAGCCAATTTATTTTTAAGCATAGGCTCGCTTCCGCTTGAATAGTTCTGCCAGATTGACAAGTACTAATACCATGATCATTAAAGCCAGTCCTGATACAAAGAGTGCCGCACGATGATCGCCTATGGCATAAGCCATTTCTAGCGCAATATTGGCCGTCAAGGTTCGTACCGAATCAAAGATACTATGAGGATGCTGCACCACATTACCCGCAACCATTAATACCGCCATGGTTTCACCCATTGCCCGACCCGCACCTAACATAATACCTGAAGTGATACCCGACTGAGCCGCAGGTAAAATAACGCCTGTAATCATACACCATCGAGACAGCCCTAAAGCCATTGCCCCCTTATGGTAAGCGTCAGGTACGCTGATAAGTGCTGCATCCACGGTTAAAGCAATCGTTGGCAAAATCATCAATGCAAGGACTACTATAGCAGTGAGTAAACTGACACCCGGAGGATGCAGACTTGCAATCAAGGGAGCCAATGTTGTTAAGCCCCAAAAACCATAAACCACGGAAGGAATACCGGCTAATAATTCAATCAAGCGACGATACCCGCTTGCAACAAATGCCGGGGCGTAATAACGACTAAATAAAGCCGATGCAATACCTAATGGTGTAGCCAATATCAATGCCCCCAAAGTTGCAAGCAATGTCGCTGATAACATCGGGGTGATATTATAAAAACCCTGGGCTGGATGCCACGATTTATCAGTAAAAAAATGTGACAACGGAATATGATTGAGTGCCGGCCAGGATTCACTCGCCAAAAACAAAAAAATCAACAGCACAATGCCTGCAACTAGCAGTGCACAAAATCGTAGTACAATGACTAATTGTTTATCAGTGCGCGACAGGGACAAAATATTGTGCACCGATAAGGTCAGCAACTTGTTGAGAGCGTGCAAAGGCAATAAACGCTTTAACGAGTCCCGTGGGCTGTTCTCGGGTAATCAAATTTAAGGGTCTGGATAAAGGAAAACTCTGGTTCCGTACATTTTCAACAGATGCCATAATGCCATCCAGTGGCAATAGTTTAATCGGAACCTGATGATCTGCCTCATATTCAGCTGCCCCAACAGAGACATAACCAATGGCATCTGGATTGCCGGCAACCGTTTTTATACCTTGCTGATTATCTCCAATAATCACATGGGGTTTGACCTCTGTGTTTTGCAATCCAAAATAATGCAGAAACAATTCCAGCGTCGAATGCCCTTCCGCCTTGTTTACCACAACAATGGCAGCATCCTGCCCGCCTAATTCCTGCCAGTTAACAATCTTACCTTTGTAAATATCAATAATTTGTTGTTTATCTAACGATGCCACTGGATTCGCTTTATTAACAATCATACTGATACCATCCAAAGCGATACGAAAACTGAACAATTCTGATTCACTGGGTTTAAGTGAGCGTGAAGCCATACCTATATCTATTAACCTGGCTCGAACATCATTAATCCCTCTCGATGATCCCCCCGTCTGCACATCTATCCGTACATTGGGATTTAACGATTCAAAGCGCTTGGCTATTTCTACGGCCAAAGGCGCAACTGTGCTGGAACCCGTTAACACCAGCTTTTGCACGGCAGATTTATCTGAATTTTTAGAAAAATAACCCCAGGATAAACTTAGGGTCAGTAACAATGCTAACAATAGCAATAATTTTTTCATTATTAACTCCTTATATTCATATTAATTCTAAAGCTAAATCTCTTTATCGACATATTTTTGTAAATGCAACGACTCGTCTAACAGCTGTTGAACTATCGCTTGATTATTCACTAAAACACGGGGGGCAATAAAAAAGCTTTGATGCCTGAAAATACGCTGGACAGCGTTTTACCCTCCGCCTTTAAAACATCTTTTTGCTTGTTGTCAGGTAGCGATTGCTGACTGGCTACAAGTTGTCGTTTTTCTGCTTTTTCCTGCTCAATTCTGTCATAAACAGCTGAAGCCCTTTGTACCATACGGGCATAATCTTCATATTCCAACTGACTAAATTCGCTTCTTTTGGCATGTCGGCGACGTGTTGTTGAACCTTTAGGTGAACTGCACATAACTTCCCCTCATTAATTATTATTTATAATTACCTCCCTGAACTACTTTAATTTTCTGCCGCTTTACAACTATTTCTTACTTTTTGCCAGATATGATAACAACCTCGATCTGTTCGTCCTGTTTTTTTGCATTGTTTGGTTTTCCAGGCTTCAAACTGAAATAAATTACCTATCGGAGGCACGCTGTTACAAAGGCTTGCAGAGTATCTCGCATGATCCATACAGGTTTGGTAAAAATATCGATTGTTTAAAAAACAAGACACCTCCGTACAAATACGCTTACCTTTTGTAACTTCTCGAACACAAGCACGTTTATCGTGTTTTTTGGCAAATGCCAAACCTTCTGCTTTTCCTTGTTGAATTTCAACAAAAACCATCACGCTGACTGCAGTTAAAATAATAAAAATCAAACTTAATCCCGCTATTATCAAGAATCGTTTATTCATTTTATAAAGCAAGTCCCATCCGTATTGTTTGTAACAATTTAACGCAAACAAAGATGGGTCGAACGAAACAGCTATACCTTACAAAAAATAAAGTATGACTTTGTTTTAGAAAACCCTTATCCTTTTAATCTCTTTTTGTTTTTTGTAAGGAAATTATATAGCTCTCGACTAAACCTACGTGAGCAGTAAAAGTAGCTACTTACAGATACCGAACAAATGTTTCTTAACCCGTTTTTAACTATAAATTTATTTTGGAGATAATTATCATGACTAAAACTAAACTTATTTCATCATTAGGCAGTGCAGTAGCCGTTTCTTTATTATCGGCACCCATAGCGCAAGCCACTGAAAATCCATTTGCTATGCAAAAAGTAAGCAATGCTATTCATCTGGCAGAAGGCATGAAAAAAGGTGCGGAAGGCAAATGTGGCGAAGGAAAATGCGGCGATAAAATGAAAGAAGGGGGTTGTAGTGGTGCCATGGGAAAAATGAAAGAAGGCAAATGCAGCGAAGGAAAATGTGGCGATAAAATGAAAGAAGGGGGTTGCAGTGGTGCCATGGAAAAAATGAAAGAAGGCAAATGCAGCGAAGGAAAATGTGGCGATAAAATGAAATAGTGGCTGTACCTGAAGCGTAATATCAGATTAATAATAGTAAGAAGGCTCCCGTTATGGAAAGACCACAACTTAACGGAGCCGGACTGGGTCTTCGACGGGAGCATATGCTGCCGTTGATGGCAGGCGTTCCGGCTTCCATTAATTTTTTTGAAATATCCCCCGAAAATTATCTTGATTTAGGAGGTAAGAGAGCCAAGGATTTTCGCTGGTTTACTGAGCGTTATCCCTTTGTTGCACACGGCTTATCCCTTTCCATCGGCGGCCCTGACCCTTTAGATGAAGCGTTTTTATTACGAATTAAAGGTTTTATGGCAGAGCATCACATTCAGCTGTATACCGAACATTTAAGTTATTGTGCCGATAATGGACATTTGTATGATTTATTGCCCATTCCTTTTACTGAAGAAGCCGTTCATTATGTCGCCAAACGCATCCGTCGAACACAGGATATTCTGGAATGCCATATCGCTATAGAAAATGCGTCTTACTATGCCGCATCGCCGATCTCTGACATGGATGAATTAAGTTTTATCAATGCAGTCATCGAAGAAGCCGACTGCTGGCTGCATTTGGATGTTAATAATATTTACGTCAATAGCGTTAATCATGGTTATGACCCTGAACAGTTTTTATTAGGTTTATCAGGCGAAAAAATTGTTTATTGTCATGTTGCAGGACATGACAATGAAGATCCAGATTTAATTATTGACAGCCATGGACAAGCTGTCATTGATCCGGTCTGGCGTTTATTGGAAATAGCTTACGACCGATTTGGCTTGTTTCCAACGCTGCTGGAAAGAGATTTCAATATTCCGCCTTTAGCCGAGCTAGTGAAAGAAGTTGAACATATTACTGATTGTCAGAATCAATGGATGATTCAAAAACTGCAAAAAAGTGCTTAGGAGTATCGCATGTCCCCATCTACTAATGATTCAATGCCTGAATTTCAGAAATATCAACATCAGTTTGTTGATTATTTACGCAATCCTCTAAAAAATGAAGTCTTGCCCGAATCGTTACCGCAGAAAAGCAGCATCTACGCAAAGCTCTTGTACAGTAAAATAGAAGGCAGCCTGGACAACTGTTTTCCCATCAGCTGTCAATTATTGGGGTCTGCACTCTGGAAACAACTGATTCAACTATTTATCAGGGATCACCGCTGTAAATCGCCACTCTACCGTGAAATACCCGATGAATTTGTTGATTATCTAATGAATGAACAAACCCAATTAAAGTTACCCGCGTTTATTGTGGAGTTGGCTCATTATGAATGGATGGAATTAGTTCTGGAAACAATAAAACCCTCTTATTCAGCTGCGTTTTTTGCCATTAAAAATGACCTATTAACCGTTATCCCCGTACTCAATCCGGTTTTACACATATTACATTACAATTATCCCGTTCAAAATATTACAGCGTCTGATCCGTACTGGAAAAGTTGGGATACTCGCCTTGAACCTTATACTCAGGAAAGCATTATTTTGGCAGGTCTGAGAGATAATGATGACAACATTCACTTTATAGAACTCAATGCCGTAACAGCACGCTTAATTGAATTAATGCAGCAAGGGGGCAGTACAGCTGAACAGGTATTACTTGAATTAGCAGCTGAAATGCACTATGGCGACCATAAAAGCATTTTGCCATTCGGTAGCGAAACCCTACAGCAATTTGAACAACAACACATTATTATCGGAGCGCATCATGAAAATTGATTACTCGCAAGAAAAAACGCTACCTTTGAATAGCACCACACTGTTCTCAATCTATCAAAAAACCATTGCACATTTGAACAACAGCGCGAACCAGTTACCCCCCTTATTGTTACGGTTAATCCTGGCTTATGAATTCTGGGAAGCAGGTATTATGAAATTTGATGGTGAAAACTGGTTTAGCCACATCAATTTTCCGCTTCCATTCAGTCTTTTGTCTAACGATATGCTTTGGAGCATAAGCACCTGGATTGAAATTATCGGTGCAATTGCTTTAGTGATAGGCTTAGGCACCCGCTTTTTCTCATTATCACTGATTATTTTGACTTTAGTTGCAATTAACACTGTCCATTGGTCTACCGAATGGAATACGTTATCAGAACTCTGGCAAGGCTACACCATTACCAATAAAGGTTACGGTAACTTCAAACTCCCGTTACTTTATATTATTATGTTTATGCCATTACTGTTTGGTGGCGCGGGAAGATGGAGCCTGGATTATGCGTTGAGCAAATATTGCAAAAAAGAGTAATGCAATCATCAGACTATTTCCTCTCCACCGTCATACCATAAAATAAATTCACCCGATCAAACAAAAAGACAAGCAAGTTGTCGAAGTTATTTCCTACGCATTTCTAAGTTAGAACTGAATTTATTGATCAATATCGACTCTAAGAAGACCAAAACTTGTAAGGAAAAACTTACTTAAAACCTATTGATCAATAGATACTCAATAAACCATTGAATTGGTTATCACTCAGGAGGCAACATGTTGCAGCTAATCTTTATAATGTTAGCGGTTTTGCTTAACAGCTGTTCTCATATTCCCCAAACAATTCGACAAGCACCGTTACAGGATATTCAAATACAGGACACAAAAAAAGATTTTTCCAGGCACCAATACAAAACCGTGCGTTGGGGTGGCACATTGATTGATGTAAGAAACAATGAAAAGGAAACAACCTTACAGATTTTAGCATTTCCCCTGAGCTACCAAGGTCGTCCCAACTTAAGCGCACCGGCTCTAGGCAGATTTCTGGTCAAATCAAATGCATTCCTGGATCCTGTTATCTACACCAAAAATAGTGAATTGACAGTTTCAGGACATCTGATTGATGAAAACAAGCTAAAAGTAGATCAAAAAGTACTAAAACTACCCGTCATTGAATTACAACAAATCTATCTTTGGCCAGAGTACCGATCCAGTTATTGCGGTTACCCGCTTTATTACAGTCCCTACCAATATGATGGTCATTACGGTTATGGACGATATTATTATTGACTACTAAACCTGAGTTTCCTGTTTACACCCCCCCCCCTCAATCAGGAAACAAAAGGAGGTCATCATAAAAATATTAAAAATATGAAACTGACGCATATTCACCCCAATTTGACCTTACCCAATCTAATTTCGGGGATTCGCTTTGTTACTGCTCCCGTTATGCTCTGGTTAGCATGGAATGGGTATGGCAAGTGTTTTATGTTGGTGTTGGCCATTGCATTTCTGTCAGATGTACTGGATGGTTTAGTGGCTCGCCTTACCGGTCAGATAACCGAGTTTGGCGCTATGCTGGATACCTGGGGCGATTTAGTGACCTATATGACTGTTGGTTTTGGCAGCTGGTGGCTTTGGCCTGACATTGTGCATACTGAAGATATTTATCTTTACATTATTGTTGCCTGTTTTCTGATTCCCGCCTTATTTGCCACCATCAAATTTGATACCTATATCAGTTATCACACTTACAGTATTAAAATGGCGGCCGTTGTCTTAAATTTATCCTTATATCCCTTGTTTCTTGGCGGTCCTGCCTGGCTCTTTAGAATGGCTGTATTTATTTATGTTATCGCTGCGATTGAAGAAGTGGCAATCACCTTTACCTTAACTAAATTACAGTCAAATGTTCGCTCTATCTGGCATGTATTGCAACAGCGTAAGAATTTGCATTAGGGCTTTATTTTAGGTAATTTACCCGATTTAGGTTTGTGATGACCATTGCATTTGTAATTTTCGATGATGGATAGCACAATCTCGTAAATACAGATTTATAAGCGTTTGGTAAGGAATACCTGTTTCTTCGGTCAATGATTTAAAGTATTCAACAGAATCACAATCAATACGCATAGTGACTGGCTGTTTAAGATATTTAAGATAAGGATTCTTCTTTCCTTTCATTTTGGAAAAATCATAATGGTCTTTCATTTTCTTTCGCTCCAATATACTTTCGATTCATCTGTATCTGCTTTCCTGGCTGAGATAATTCTAACAACAGTTTCTTCTTCCCTAAAGCAATGACAAACTACAAGTATTTTTAATTTAAAACTCGTGCCAAGTAGAAGAAATCGCTCTTCACTTTCAGAATGCTCAGGATCAAAGAATTGAATCGCATATTCATCATAAAAAGCTGTTTGAGCCTCATCAAACGAAACGCCATGCTTTGAGGTATTGATTCTATCTTTGTTGTTATCCCATTCAAATTGAAGTTTTTTCATAAGTACATTGTACTTATGAAATTATTTATGTCAATGAGGATATTTAATCAAAACCTAACGCTTTGTTAAGGGGGATCAGTAATAAATAATATACCCAGATCTCGCAGGATTTTCGTCCAATCAGAAACCCACAGTTTCCTCTTTCTCCCCTTTAATCAGGAGGGGGTGTTTTATTGCGGAGAGGGCAACCACAAGGGATTGCCCCTACGGTGGTATGATTGTTATTTGATTGGATTGTTGTTCCTCGTTCCCACGCTCCTGCGTGGGAACGCATACGGAGTTTAACTATTATGGCTAGAAGTCGTTACAAAATAACCCATTCAGAATCACCACACTTTATCACACTAACTGTACTACACTGGATTCCAGTTTTTACCCGACCTGAAACCGTAGATATTTTATTGGAATCCCTAAGGTTCTTATCTAAAGAAAGCTTGAAAGTGTATGCCTATGTTATTTTAGAAAATCATTGCCACCTT
>CAYMPX010000069.1:0-11987 GCA_964392135.1 uncultured Methylomarinum sp. | reverse complement strand
TGAACAAGGCACCCGTGAAGAATTACTGGCGCTTTGTGGACTGGATACCCTGAGTATTATTGATTCTATTGAAACCTTTTGCGCTTAGGATTTGTATGTGTTCATTCGACTAACACTTGAAGCCACACCCTCAAGCCCTTATTTTAAATCACCCTATAGATGAAAAATGGATAGATTAAAAGACAAAATCCGTGACATTCCTGATTTCCCGAAACCTGGGATTATTTTTAAAGACATCACTCCGTTAGTTAAAGACCCTGCAACTTTACGTTTGAGCGTTCACCGGTTAATCCATCCTTTCCTGGGTAGAGATATTACTGCTGTTGCCGGTATGGAAGCCAGAGGCTTTATCTTTGGTTCATTAGTGGCCTGGGAACTTGGCATTCCATTCGTTCCACTAAGAAAGCCAGGAAAACTACCTTATGACGTACAAAGTGTCTCTTATGATCTTGAATATGGCTCTGCAACGCTGGAAGCACATATTGACTCATTTGATGAAAATGACAACGTATTATTAATTGACGACCTTCTTGCTACCGGCGGAACAGCCAAAGCCAGCTGTGAATTGGTTGAGAAATTAGGTGCAACAGTCGAAGCCTGTGCTTTTGTGATAGAACTTGATTTTTTACAGGGAAGAGAAAAGCTTGATGATTATGAAGTCCATTCCTTAATACATTATTAAAAAGGCTGTAAAATAATACATTAAAAGCCGCATCCTTGCGGCTTTTTGAGTTTATTGATTTTGTAACTGATTGAGTTTTTTAGCTGCTTCTTCAAAAGAACGTGTCGCATCATCAAATGACTTAACGGCACCGTCAAATGACGCTGAAGCCTGACTGAACTCATTAAGCTCAGGATTTACCAGCTCTAACGATCTATCAACACTCGTCACAATAACGGCAGAAGCGTCCTCAGTAGACATCCTCGTTAATGGTACATTATCTTTTACAGGCAACTCATCTTCATCTTCATCATAAAAATCATCTTCCAGATCCAACAGATCATCTGTTATTTCAGACTGACCATCGGTTATCAAATGCTTTCTATGCTGTAAAAAAGCTTCTCGTGTAAAAATATAAGGATCCAATGCCGCTTCATCAATAAAGTTCAAGGCACCTTCAGCATTTGCTCTGGCATTCAATAGTTGAATAAGCTGTATAGGCGCAGCGACATAACTGGCAGGATTGGCTGCGGCATCAAAAATCCCCCCTGGAATCCCTCTACATGTGGAGGGTCCAAGCACAGGCAATACTAAATAAGGTCCTTGAGGCACACCCCAAACCGCAAGTGTTTGGGCAAAATCTTCTTCATGCTTTTCTAGTCCAAGCTCTGTTGCCACATCAAACAAACCCAGTAAACCAATTGTTGAATTTACTGCAAACCGTCCAGTGTCTTCAGTGCCTTGCCCAATCTTGCCCTGCATAACGTCATTTAAAACTACATTAATATCGTCAAGATTATTAAAGAAATTAGCAACACCCGTTTGTACAAACTGTGGCGTTATCCATAAATAAGCATCCGAAATAGGCTCTGCAACATAATCATCCATGCCTTCATTAAAACTAAACATTGAGCGATTAAAATTCTCATAAGGGTCTATCTCGGTCACCTCAACGGAATCGACATCTGCTTCACTCACCTGGTTACTCGCACAACCACTTAAAAGAAGCGCTGTAGAAACAAAAAAAGCGGCAGATAAAGAAGTAATACCTCTTTCTTGTGAAAATGTAAGCATATAAATAAACCCTGTTCTATTATTTGGCGTAATTGTCTATTTTTTCGTTGATTTTTGCAATTAAAACATCAAATCCCTGGCGTTTCAAAACACTGGTATATTCAGATCTTTTTAATGCCAAATCACTGACACCATTAGCAATAATATTAATTATTCGCCAATTATCGCCCTTCTTCTTCAACATATAATCAAACTTAACGTCTTTATCTTCTGGAAGCACAAAAACAGTATGTACGATAACACCCCCTCTGGCAGTTTCATCTTCTGAAACATAATTAAAAGATTCACCCGAAAAATCTTTAAAGTTATGCGCATAGGCAGAAATACTTAAACGACTAAAAACATCCGTCAAAGTTGCTTTCTGCTCATCCGATAATTTCTTCCATTCCTTACCAACCACTATTCGTGCTATCTTGGTTAAGTCATGGCTGTCAACGATTGCCTTTTCCAGTTGCTCATAGCGTCCTTGAAAACCAAGCGTCTTGCCCTGCTCCATAACAGCAATAAGTTGTTTTTGAAAGTTCAGAACAATATCTTTGGCTGCACTCGGCTTTTCAGCAATTGCCTCAATTTCAACGTTATCAGGTGCTTTCGCATATACGCCACTAACACCTGAAAAGATAACTAAAAAGCCAACAAACAGTTTGATTTTTCTTTGCGTATTCAAAATAAATCCTCTTTAAATTATGCAAAAACTTTAGCGGAAAAAGGCAGTTGTTTACTTTGTTTCAACTTTAACTGGAATCGCGGAGACTGAACTCACTTGCTCTACAATCTCAGGCGCAGCAATTTCAACCATATCGCCCGTGGTTTTCGGACCATTAAGTGATACCATCATCGCTTTTACAGGGTGAGCCAGCATATCCTCTACCGCTGTCGCTTCATAACCACAATGTGCCATACAGTTCGCACATTTAGGGTTATGCACACTACCATACTTTTCCCATGGCGTGGTATCCATTAATTCTTGAAAAGAATCAACATAACCTTCATCCGCTAATAAATAGCACGGTTTTTGCCATCCAAATACACTCCGCGTGGGATTACCCCAAGGTGTACATTCATACGCCTGATTACCTGCCAGAAAATCCAGATATAAAGAAGAATGGTTCAATTTCCATTGACGGTTTTTACCGATAGAAAAAATACCTCTAAATAAATCCTTAACATCTTTGCCTTTAATAAAGACATCTTGCTTGGGTGCATGTTCATAACTAAAACCAGGTGCAATGGTGATACCTTCCACACCTAATTCGGTTGCATAATCCAGGAACTCAGCAACTTCTTCTGCATTTTCACCTTGAAACAAGGTACAGTTAATGGTGACCCTGAAGCCTTTCCCCAAGGCTAATTTAATGGCTTCAACCGCAATATCAAAAACCCCTTCCTGACAGACTGAATTATCATGTCTTTCTTTGCTACCATCTAAATGAATAGAAAAGGTTAAATAAGGTGATGGCGTATAATCCTTAATTTTCTTCTTCAATAGCAGTGCATTCGTACACAGATAAACAAATTTCTTTCTGGCCACAATACCTTCAACAATCTGAGGCATTTCTTTATGGATTAAAGGTTCGCCACCAGGAATAGAAACCATAGGCGCACCACATTCATCAACCGCATCCAGACACGCCTTAACAGAAAGACGTTTATCCAGGATATCATCGGGATGATCAATTTTTCCACAACCAGCACATGCCAAATTACAACGGTACAAAGGCTCCAGCATAAGTACCAGCGGATACTTTTTAACACCCTTCAACTTTTGTTTAATCAAATAACTTCCGACTGCCAACTGCTGACGTAATGGAACACTCATTTAGTTTCTCCAAAAACCACAAAACAAACACCAGGATTGAATAAAACCCTTAGTTGCCAATAAACAACAGCCCTAAAAGAGGATTACTCCAATAGATTAGGGACATATATAGTTTAAAATTCCTGACTAGAATACTATCTTTTATAAACATAAACCACCTTAAATAACCCTAAAAACAACATTCTGTACTTTTTTAACAATTACAAGACCTTTATCAGGTCATATTACCACGCTCCATCACTCATTCCACAGCCACAATAAGTAAGCGTAAGCATTTAATTACAAAGGATAAACAGGATAAAAATCACAATTAATACAGGTCATCCCGTAACAACAACAATAAATTACATTAAAAACAACATTGTTTTGCAAAATACCAACAAACCGTCTATTATTAAGCCATACTTTTAATACGTACTCGATAAAAACTATGAATGGACCTCAAATATCAATCAATAATCCGGACTCTCTCATCAACCTACCCGATGCAGAGTTTCAAGCCATCTTGCTTGAAGGTGTGTCACGTACGTTTGCACTTACCATTCCGCAACTACCTGATGAATTACACTCCGCTGTTGCCAATGCCTATCTACTTTGTCGCATCGTTGATACGATTGAAGATGAAGTTTCGCTTGATGTCGCACAAAAGAAACATTTCTGTTTAGCCTTTATTGATATTGTTAAAACAGGTAAAAGTTCAAAATCTTTTGCTGAAGAACTGGCGCCTTTGCTTTCCGATCAGACAATCCCAGCTGAACACAGTTTGATCCAGCTCATTCCCAGAGTCATTAAAATCACCCACACCTTTGATTCAGTACAAATTGCAGCATTATCAGAATGTGTTGAAACCATGGCTAAAGGCATGCCCATCTTCCAGGCGCTTGATTTACACGCCGGTGTTAAGACAATGGCCGATATGGATGATTATTGCTATTACGTTGCCGGTTGCGTTGGTGAAATGCTAGCCAAGCTATTCTGTCATTACTCAGAAGATATCAACATACATAAAGAACAATTACTCGAACTTTCTGTTTCTTTTGGTCAAGGTCTACAAATGACCAACATTCTTAAAGATATTTGGGACGATGCGCAAAGAGGTGTGTGCTGGCTGCCTCAAGACATCTTTACCGAAACAGGTTTTGATTTAAAAGACTTAACACCTGCAACAGATGACGAACACTTTAGACTAGGTCTGGAACATTTAATCAGCATTGCACAGGAGCATTTACATAATGCGCTGCGATACGTTCAGCTTTTACCCACCCATGAAACGGGCATGCGTAACTTTTGCTTATGGGCACTAGGAATGGCCGTTCTGACCTTAAACAACATTAAAAACAATCTTAACTTCAATGATTCTGATCAGGTAAAAATAACCCGTAAGGACGTTAAAAAAACCATACTTGCCTGTAAATTAACAGCGCGAAGCAATATGCTTCTCTCTTTATTATTCCAGGCAACCAGTACCCGGCTAAAATCAGCTGACTGGCAATATGTAGCTCAATCTACAAAAAAATAAAGAGGTCATTATGTTTGACGAATTGGATTATCAATTAGATAGCAATAAATCAGCAAGCCGCTCAAAAAACATGGCACAAGAGACTAGCGACCTTGATGCTGCCATTAGCAAAGCGCAAGAAAAACTATTAAGTCTGCAAGATAAAGCAGGATTTTGGACCTTTGAATTAGAAGCTGATTGTACTATTCCAGCCGAATACATCATGATGATGCACTATCTTGATGATATAAATGCAGAGCTACAAGCAAAACTGGCTAACTATTTAAGATCCCGACAAGAACCCGAAGGTTACTACCCCTTATTCACCGGTGGCGAAGGTGATATAAGTTGTAGCATCAAAGTTTACTATGCCTTAAAAATGGCAGGCGATTCAACCGAAGCGCCTCACATGGTCAGATTACGCAAATACATTCTTAGTCAAGGTGGAGCTGCTAAAGCCAACGTATTTACCCGTATTGCACTCGCTACATTCCAGCAATTACCCTGGCGAGGCGTACCCTACATTCCGGTTGAAATCATGCTACTGCCTAAATGGTTCCCTTTCCATTTAGACAAGGTTTCTTACTGGTCTCGTACGGTAATGGTGCCTTTATTTATCCTGTGCACCTTAAAAGCAACCGCTAAAAACCCAAACAATGTCAATATACGTGAATTATTTCTTATCGATCCCGATAAAGAAAAGCACTATTTTCCAGAACGTACGCTACTCAATAAAGTTTTCCTGGGAATGGATAAACTCGGTCAAATAACACGACCATTAATCCCGAAAAAAATGCATCAACTGGCTATTGATAAAGCCGTTGCATGGTTTACCGAACGCTTAAACGGAGAAGATGGTTTAGGGGGTATTTTTCCAGCGATGGTTAATGCCTACGAGGCGATGCTATTACTCGACTATCCAGAAGATCATGAACATGTAGTGACTGCGCGCAAAGCGATAGACAAACTATTGGTCATCAACGAAGATGATGCCTATTGCCAACCTTGTTTATCCCCTGTTTGGGATACAGGACTCACTGCACTTGCCTTGCAAGAAGCAGACAAACAAGGCAACCGTGAAAGCCTGGATCGAGCTTATAGCTGGTTAAAAACCAAACAACTTTCCGATGAACCCGGTGACTGGCGTATTACCCGCCCAAATATCGAAGGCGGTGGCTGGGCATTCCAGTTTGAAAATCCTCATTACCCTGATGTCGATGATACCGCTGTGGTTGCTTTTGCTATGGCTGAATTTAAGCCGGCAGAGCATAATGAATCTATTCATAGAGCAACACGCTGGATTGTCGGTATGCAATCCGAAAATGGCGGCTATGGTGCATTTGATGTCGATAACACTTATTACTATCTGGATGAAATTCCTTTTGCTGACCATGGTGCCTTACTAGACCCACCTACCGCTGATGTCAGTGCGCGTTGCGCCATGTTAATGGCAAAAGTAGCACAAAATCATCAGGAGTATTTACCCGCTTTAGAACGTACGATTGAATATATTCGTAGCGAACAAGAAGAGGATGGTTCCTGGTTTGGGCGCTGGGGAACCAATTATATATATGGTACCTGGTCAGTATTATTAGGACTGGAACAAACCAGCATCCCTAAAACGGATCCATTATTCACTAAAGCAGCAAGTTACCTCAAAAGCGTACAACGAGAAGATGGCGGCTGGGGTGAAGACAATAAAAGTTATGATAATATTGAAAAATATGCAGGAAAATATCACTTCAGCACCGCATTTCAAACAGCATGGGCAGTGATAGGGCTAATGGCTGCTGGCGAAGCAAACAGCCCGGAAGTGAAGGCAGGAATTGATTTTATCTTGAGACAACAACAAGCGGATGGCGTATGGGATGATAAATGTTTCACAGCGCCCGGCTTTCCTAAAGTGTTTTACCTAAAATATCATGGCTATGATAAATTTTTTCCACTTTGGGCATTAGCTCGCTATCGTAATGCGCTTTCTGTAAGGTGATTACAGGCATTGTTATTGCTTTACCTGATGAAATCAGCAGTCTAACAAGCAAAAAAATTAATCAAGGCGAGTGTATTTCCATCAATAAAAATACACTCCTTGCACTGTCTGGTGCCGGCCCAGAAAATGCAGCAAAAGCCAGCCAGTTGCTCATTAATAAAGGCGCCAATAGACTGATAAGCTGGGGCTGTGCAGCGGCGCTCGATGCTAATTTAAAACCAGGAGACCTGGTTTTAGCAAATCAGCTATTAAGCGCAGAAAAACAGGCTCTTTTTATTGAGTCACCTTGGTTACAGCAGATAACAGCACAATTGACAGCACTTAACCCTATCACAGGCACATTAGCAGAAAGTTACACTATTGTGGCCGAAAGTATAGCAAAACAAATAATCTACCAGCAATCAGGCGCTATCGCACTGGATATGGAAAGCATCGCGATTGTAAAAACTGCCCGGAAAAACGATTGCCCTGCCGTGGTTATTCGCTGTATTGCAGACCCTGTAAGCATGAGCCTGCCAAAAGCGGTTAGCTACGCATTAAATAATTCGGGCAATATTGTTTTACCCAAACTGCTTTGGTTTTTACTCACCCATCCAGGCGAACTACCCGGCTTAGTCAAACTGGGTTTACATTTTAATGCGGCAAAAAACAAATTAAAGTTAGTCGCAAAGCAACTTGATATAATAATCGGTTTTGAGCAACAAACAGCCATCAAATGAATGCACTTTCTTCTTCGGTGATTGACCGATTTTTATGCTGGTGGGGTACACAAGTCCTTCGTTTTCCATGGCTGTTAATATTCTTAACCCTGTTATTAAGCGCAGCAAGCCTGCATTACACTGCGAATAACCTTGGGGTAAACACCAATACCTCTGAAATGCTGTCTGCCGACCTGCCCTTTCAGAAAAACCGGCTGCGCATAGAAAGTGAATTCCCTCAAGATGCAGGCGTTATTATTCTGGTTGTTGATGCCCTTACACCGGAAGAAACCTCACAAGCCGCTCGGTTACTTAGCGATAAATTAGCCGTACAAACTAATAGCTTTTCGTCTGTCTATATCCCCACAGAAAATGATTTTTTTAGACAACAAGCCTTACTGTTTCTTGATCAACAAGAATTAGAAGATCTCGGTGAAAAATTAACAGATGCACAACCGTTTATTGGTTATCTAGCACAGAATTATCACCTGGAGGGACTGCTGGAGATTATCACCCAGGCATTAGAGAATACAGACAAAGCACTACCGATGGATCTTAACCCATTATTAGTTGCTATTGATAACGCCATTACTCACCAGCTTAACCAGCAACCCTACTCTGTTTCCTGGCAAAATCTACTGGCAGCAGACAAGCTAAACACCGAAAGTAATCGTACCCTGGTCATTGCCAGACCCAAGTTAAACTTTGATGAAATTATGCCCGCCGAACAAGCACTGACTGCGGCAAGAGCAACAGTCAATGACATTATGCATAATAACCCCGGCACACGCATTCGGATAACAGGTGAAACAGCACTTGAACATGAAGAACTGGAAAGTGTGAGTGAAGGTGCCGCCATTGCAGGTATCGTCTCGTTAATCTTGGTATGCAGCTCATTATGGTTAGGTCTGCGCTCGGTTAAATTACTGATTGCCACATTTATCGTATTAATTCTTGGACTGATTCTAACGGCAGGCTTTGCAACCGTATCAATTGGCCACCTAAATTTAATATCCATTGCTTTTGCAGTGCTATATATAGGATTGGGGGTCGATTATGCTATACATATTTGTTTGCACTACAGGGAATGTCGCGCTCAAGGCATGGAAAACCGTGAAGCAATTAGTGACAGTGTGCATACCGTAGGATTTTCTATTTTCTTATGCGCACTCACCACATCAATGGGCTTTCTGGCATTTATACCCACTGATTATTCAGGTGTATCAGAACTGGGTATTATTTCCGGTGGTGGCATGCTCATTGGTTTGATCATTTCATTAACCGTATTACCTGCTTTATTAACCGTATTAAAAGTTAATCATGTAAAACCTATACGTTCTGGTTTTACTATTGGCAACCTTGCCACACTGCCTTTTCGTCAGGCAAAGCGCATCAAAGTTTACTCGGTCATTTTTGCCTTGCTATCGGCGGGATTATTAACTCAATTGGTCTTTGACTCTAATCCTATTAATTTAAGAGACCCTGACAGTGAATCTGTTTCAACCATCAAAGAACTGCTGGCATCTCAAACAGACTCACCATTTGCATTGTCTGCCCTGACCTCTGATTTAAACAGCGCAGAACAACTCGCCAAACAACTGGAACAGCTGCCCTCTGTACACAATACAATTTTTCTTAAAGATCTTATTGCCAAACACCAGGACGAAAAACTGGAGACTATTGGAGAATTAGATCTTATTTTAGGCAATCAACTCAATACCTTTGATAAACGGTTAACTGATACGCACCCAAGAGAAGCATTAGCTGCATTTAATATCAGCATTAGCAAAGCCTTACAATCAAATAGCCCTAATGCGCCAAAAGTAACATTAGAACAACTACAACAAAATATTACACGCTTTCTAAATCATTACAATAAGGATGACAACTCACCGTATCGCTTATTAGAAAAAAGTATTTTAGGTCTGCTTCCCTACACTATGGAGCGCTTACGTACCAGCTTAACTGCTGTACCGTATCAATTAGCCGACTTGCCGGATTATGTTCGCAACCACTGGCTTAGTCCTAACGGACTCTACAAAATACTGATTATGCCCGAACAGGATCAAAATAAAATAGAAAACTTAAAACAATTTGTCGCAGAAGTACAAGCTGTAGCCCCCTCATCATCGGGGTTACCTGTGGCAGATCAAGCATCGGGCACAGCGGTAGTTAAAGCATTTATTCAGGCCTTTACAGGCGCTATTGCGGCTATATTTATTCTATTACTGATTATTTTAAGAGACATTAAAAGCGCCTTATTAGTCATAGGGCCTTTATTACTTGCAGGCTTATTAACCGGCGCCACCAATGTGTTGCTTAACAACCCCTTTAATTTTGCCAATATTATTGCACTTCCCTTACTCATGGGCATGGGCGTAGACAGTGGTATCCATATTATGCATCGCCTGAAATCAGGCATATCGTGTAATAAAGAAATTTTACAAAGCAGTACAGCACGCGGCGTATTTTTTAGCTCCTTAACCACCATGTGTAGCTTTAGCAGCCTGGCCTTTACACCTCACGTTGGTACTGCCAGCATGGGGCTATTATTGGCTGTTGGTATTTTCTTTACCTTAGTCTGTACGCTTATTGTACTTCCCGCTTTTTACGGCAATAGAAATTAATCGAGGTATTTCATGTCTTTCAGCATCGCCGATCTTTTTTCTCAGCATTTCGATAATAAATTCGATTTACATGAGCAACACCTAAACAACCAAATGGTCAGAGTTTTACGAACCATTGGGTATGATAAAAATTACAAAAAAGCGGTTGGTCAATATTTATTCGACCAGGATAACAATAAATATCTGGATCTACTCAGTGGTTTTGGAGTATTTGCCGTGGGTAGGAACCACCCAACGGTTATCAGTGCGCTACAAGAAACCTTAACCCTGGAACTACCTAATCTGGTACAAATGGATGTTTCTTTATTAAGCGGCTTATTGGCTGAAAAAATTCTGGCAACCACACCCGAAAATACCAATAAAATATTTTTCAGTAACTCAGGGACAGAAGCGGTTGAAGCCGCCATTAAATTTGCGCGCTATACCACCAAACGTGAGCGTATTGTTCATTGTGAGCATAGCTTCCATGGCTTAACCTTAGGATCTCTTTCCTTAAATGGTGAAGAAATTTTTAAAGAAGGTTTTGGTCCTTTACTGCCTAATTGCAATGCCATTCCTTTTAATGATCTGGATGCACTGGAAAAAACACTCAGCACTAAAGATGTCGCGGCATTTATTGTTGAACCTATACAAGGCAAAGGCGTTAACGTCCCTGATGATAACTACCTGCCTGAAGTAGAACGTCTATGCAAAAAATACGGCACCTTATTTGTAGCCGATGAAATCCAGACAGGTTTAGGTCGCACAGGAAAATTCTGGGCAATCGATTACTGGAATGTTAAACCTGACATGATTTTAATGGCTAAAGCCTTATCAGGTGGGTTTATCCCTGTGGGTGCCGTGGCAATGACCCAAAAAATCATGGATACCGTGTTTAATCGCATGGATAGAGCGGTGGTTCATGGCTCAACATTTTCTAAAAACAACATGGCAATGGCTGCTGGGCTTGCAACTTTACAAGTCATGGAGGATGAAAAGCTCGTCGAAAACAGTGCAAAAGTCGGTGAGGATATTATTAGCAGCATTAATGCAATGACTAATCAATATGAATTCCTTAAAGAAGCCCGTGGTAAAGGTTTAATGATTGCCGTTGAATTTAAATCACCCAAAAGTTTAAAGTTAAAAGCCGCCTGGGCGATGTTAGAAGCAGCAAATAAAGGACTGTTCTGTCAAATGGTCACTATCCCTTTATTTAAAGAACACCGTGTACTGACACAAGTTGCAGGCCACGGTATGAATGTTGTTAAACTTTTACCGCCCTTAAACCTGACTCATGATGATAGAGACTGGATTGTTAATTCGTTTGACAAAGCCATCGGCGATACCCATCAAATACCCGGTTCAATATGGGATTTAGGTAAAAACCTGGCCAGCCATGCCATAAAAAACAAAAACAAATAACGCATAACGATATGAACTTATCAAACGATTATCCACTGCTAAAACATATCAACCTGCCTGCAGATGTTCGCAAGCTTGATGCCAAGCAATTAAAAGCCTTATCTAAAGAGTTACGTGAATATTTAACCCACACAGTCAGCCTATCCGGCGGTCATTTCTCTGCCGGCTTAGGCACTGTGGAGCTTACGGTGGCTTTGCATTATGTGTTTAATACCCCTG
>CAYMPX010000068.1:3314-12038 GCA_964392135.1 uncultured Methylomarinum sp. | reverse complement strand
AGGGAGGCGCATCATTCACAATTGATGTGCTTCGTTCCTCTGTACATCCTATAAACGTACTTTTTTTAAAAAGTTAAAAAATAATATTTTAAATACCCTGCTTCAAACGACACCGTGTGATTGCATGAAGCATAGTTTATACAGAAATTAATGGTTTGGAAAAGCGTTCGCTGTATGTCGAGCCATCGGAGCCATATGTGGTAACCTGTTGAGACTTTCCTTTTAGGATATGTAATGCACGTTGAGTATGTTGAGCTAATAAATTGATACTTGCGCCATTTTTTTCGTTAAGTAAACGACACTGTTTGGAGACGGATAGTATTTGCTGCCAAAGGTTGGTTGAATCTGAAATATTAAGATTTTCTGTTGCTGCTTTTTTAAAGTAATCAGCAATACCCTGGGGTGTCATTTGCAACTTTTCAGTGGCTAAAACCTGGGTAAGTTGTTTTGAGAACTGGTCGAGTTGAGAAACTGTTTCTTTTTTATTGGCTGCTATTGTAGATAGGGTTGTCGGATTAGCCTTATGCTTTAAGTTATCCGCTTCCTGAGTTAATAACTCGAGTAATTTCAGGCTTAAATTCAGACCATTTTTGATGAGTTTTTCTGTAATAGGGTATGTTTTATTTATCATGATCTTATCGACTGTTAAATTGATCGTTTTCCATTTGAGTCATTTTTGTGGCAATTTGATCTGCATTAATTTGATATGAGCCGTTTTCTAATGCTGTTTTTATCGCACTAACACGCTCTTTATTGACTGCAGATGATGAATCAAATGTTTTGATTATTTCTTTTGCTGCTGCTGTCATAGCAAGGCTGTCTTCAGGCTTTTCTGTTGCCTGCGTATCAGCATTTTTTATCTTTCCATTCTCTGTCGATTTAGAGGGTAAAACAAGGCTGTTTGTTTTACTGCTTAAAGATTGGATAGTCATGATTATTCTCTATTTATTTGTATCTGAAACTGTTATCGGCAGCTTCCTTGATTACTTTAATATCTATTCTAAAAGCATTAGAGCATGACGGCAACCAGTCCTTTTTTTATGACAGTTGCTTGAATGATTTGTTGTGATTTCAGGTTTTTAACTTTAATGTTTTGATTTTTGATACCATTCATCATTGCTATACCTGTGACGCTGATTTGCAAGTTTGAAAAACCTGCTGTAATAGTAACGTGATCTCCTCTTTTAATGAGTTTAGGTTCTGTCAGGTTTGATTTATTAATCACAGTACCTAAACGTAAGTTTCTAGTGGCTTGTTTATAAGTGATAAGGACTGGATCTGTTATGAATCCAGAGCGAAGAGTGGATATTTCTCTTTTTTCAGTTTTTAGTATGCTGGCATGAAAAATCTCACCTCGACGGATAGGTTGGGATAGGATAATAACATCTTTGTATATATTGATAATAGCTGTGGTGTATATCGTCCATTTCTGTGTATAGTTACATCTAACACCAATTGAATTTCGTCCGGGTTTGATTGATTGGCTATGAGTAAATATCTCTAATGCTTTAGGGCATAGTGGCAGTTTCAGGCGGTTGTCAATTTGACTGAGCTTTAATGTGTATTCAGTATCGCTGGGTAATGAGGATGCAATGTAGAGACGTATCGCTTTTTGTATTGATAGGGGTGCTTGTAGTTTTGATGCCACTACGGGCTGTAAATAGCTCATAAATAAAGAAGTTATGAGTAGGGTGCTGTATTTTTTCATTTTATCATGTCAAATTTATGTCTCATCAAACCTTAAAGCACAGGCTGTGCCAAATTTTTTCTCAAGTAAACATGAAGAAAGCCGTTATACTAAACAGATGATTTTTTAAGGAGGGGGTATGGCCGGTATTTTAGAAGGTGTTGACCAGAGAACAAAGTTGGCTGGACATAACCGGTTTGAGCTGTTGTTGTTTAAGTTGTATGGTCGTCAACGGTTTGGAATTAATGTGTTTAAAGTTCAGGAGGTGATTCAATGCCCTAAACTAACGCAAATTCCTAAATCCCATTCTGTTATTTGTGGTGTGGCACATTTACGAGGTAAAACAATTCCTGTTTTGGATCTTTCTATGGCGATTAGTATGCCGGCATTATCAAGAGATTCTAATTCGCATGTGATTGTTACTGAGTACAATCGAACAATTCAAGGTTTTTTAGTGGGTGCAGTTGATCGAATTATTAATATAGGCTGGGAACAGGTAAAAGCACCTCCCGCAGGGTCAAGCAAGGAAAGCTATTTAACTGCAGTGACAGAGGTTGATAATGAATTGATTGAAGTGATTGATGTTGAAAAAGTAATGAAAGAAGTGATTGGTGGACAAGAGAGTGCATCAGAAAATGCAATTGATCAGGAGGTGATGGGTACTGATAATCATATATTAGTCGTTGATGATTCAAGTGTGGCTAGAAATCAGGTCAAAAGAGTGTGTTCTCAGATTGGTATTCAATGTATCTTGTTAAAGGACGGGCAAGAAGCATGGGACTATTTAACGCAATTAGTTGAGGATGGGATAAACATTGAGGAACAGTTTTCGATGATTATTTCTGATGTGGAAATGCCTAGAATGGATGGTTATACCTTAGCCACAAAAATTAAAAGTCATCCCGAGATGAAGGCGGTTTATTTGATTCTTCATACCTCGTTAAGCGGGGTTTTTAATACCAGTATGGTAGAGAAAGTGGGTGCGAATAAATTTCTGGCAAAATTTGACCCTGACTCTCTTGTAAAAACGATTCAGGATCATTTAAGGTCGGTTCACCCGTAATTATTTATTCGATAGTCGCAGTGATAAGCGGGAAATAAAGACATGACACAAAGTGAATATAAAATTATTCGGGCTTTTTTAAGCCAGTCATGTGGCATTATGCTTGGAGACAATAAGCAGTATTTGGTAAAAAACAGGTTGTCTGCTTTGTTAATAAAATTCGATTTGGCATCATTTACTGAATTGTCGGCGATTATACAAGCGAATAATGTCATGGCAGGGAAAGTCAAACAAGCGGTTGTTGATGCCATGACAACCAATGAAACTTTTTGGTTTCGTGACGATATGCAGTTTGTACTGTTAAAAGAAAAAATATTTCCTGAGATTTTTGACAGAAAGTCTGGAACGGTCAAGGTTTGGTCGGCAGCCTGTTCATCAGGTCAGGAGCCTTATACCATAAGCATGTGTGCTGAAGATGCGACTCGAAATCCGAAAATAAACCGGAATGTACAAATTATTGCAACAGATATTTCCGAGACTATTTTAACCGAAGCAAAGCGCGCTGTTTATACAGAATTGGCTTTATCGCGAGGTTTGGATGTGCAGACGAAGAATCGTTTTTTTCAGAAGAATTATGACGGGTACAAATTAACCCCGGAAATTATTCGTAGAGTCAGGTTTCAGCAGTTTAATTTATTAAAACCTTTTTCTGTTTTGGGGCGATTCGATGTGATTTTTTGCCGGAATGTTTTGATCTATTTTTCAGAAGACGTTAAGCGGGATATTCTTACTCGAATGGCAAATTCATTAGAGCCTGGCGGCTGTATTTTTCTGAGTAGTACAGAGTCTATGCCGGTTGCTGTTAAAGCGTTTGAATCTGTTCGAAACGGAAAGGTTTGTTATTTTAAGAAAAAGTCTTGATGTGATATGTCGTTTTTTTGACGCACTGTCGCAGTGGTTTTAGTGTAGGCTTGTATTTTTGGTATATCGTAGGTTGGGCTGCCATCTCTTTGGCAACCCAACATTGATTCGCCCTGAAAATGTTGGGTTAACGATAGAGCCGTTAGCCCAACCTACAAAAGATAATATTTTATTTGTAATAAACCTTAACTTGATGGCAGTGAGAATATTCGTTGTTACCGCGCTTGTCAAAAGGCTAACCCTTATTTCAAAAACGCATGTATAGCTACCGATTTATCCGCACTGTGCGAATAAATTTGCAGCGACAAGCCTTAATTTAAACATATTGCGGTTAGCGGCTAATTATTGCCTTTTCTTTTTTTATTGCTACCTCAGTTATTTATTAATGCTGTCCAATACCTTCGCTAAATTGAAAATTTACTCATTTTTATGTATTTCTTACCTTATTTAAGCCTTTGATTGACCAATACCTCACCCAAACGTACAGGGTCAGTTGATAATAATGTTTTTCGATGATGTAAATCATTGTTTTAATTGGATATAAATTTTTTCATTTTTAGAAAGAATCTGCTAAAAACAGAATTGGCGGAGGTATTGGCTGTCACAGCAGTATTTTAATAGGTAGCTCTTTTTGTTTGTATTTAATTTTTCTTATCCTATTGATTTATAATCTATAGGTAATTATGGCGTAATTAATGCTGGTTATATTTTAACAATGTAATTAGGTGACAGTTATGGCTATTAATTTTGATAATGCACTCGGAATTCATCCTCAAGCTTTGGCTTTGCGTGAGAAACGCAGTGAAGTATTGGCTTCTAATTTGGCTAATGCAGATACCCCCGGCTATAAAGCGCGTGATTTAGATTTTCAATCAGTTCTAAAAAAATCGATGCCAACATCGATAACGATGGCGCGTACTCAGCAAGGTCATTTTTCGCCTAATGATAGGTTGTTAGGCGCTTCTATGATGTTTCGAAACCCACAGCAAGCATCACTGGATGGTAATACCGTCGAATCTTATATCGAACAGGCTAAATATTCTGAAAATGCCGTGCAATATCAAGCGAGTTTACGGTTTATTAACGGTGGATTTTCTGGATTAATGTCCGCACTTAGAGGGGAATAATTATGCCATCTATGAAAATTTTTGATATTGCCGGTAGCGGCATGAATGCGCAATCATTACGACTTAATTTAGTCGCGAGTAATATTGCTAATGCCAATAGTGTAAGCAGTAGTATTGATGAGGTTTATAAGTCCAGACAACCTGTGTTTGCCGCTGAATTGAAAAACGCGATGAATAAGAACAATGCAGCAAGTAAAGTCAATGTGTTAGGAATAGTCGAGAGTCAAGCGCCTGCAATAATGGAATATGCCCCTTCTCATCCGATGGCGGATGAGAAGGGCTATATCTATAAACCCAATGTGAATACCGTTGAAGAAATGGCTAATATGATGTCAGCTTCACGATCTTATCAAAATAATGTTGAAGTTTTAAACACAGCAAAACAATTGATGCTGCAAACATTAAGAATGGGGAAATAGGAGGTAACATATGGCGATTAATTCAATTGAAACTTTTCAGAAGCTGGGGCTGGCAACTTCAGCAGATAAAGTAAAACCCAAAAAACAAGAATTGGGGCAAGACGACTTTTTACGGTTGATGACCGCGCAACTGACAAATCAAGACCCAAATAAACCCATGGAAAATGGTAACTTTCTGGCTCAGATGGCTCAATTTAGTAGTGTGGAAGGTATAGGGAGATTAAATGATTCTTTTTCAGAATTTGCAAATTCTGTGACTTCAGGGCAGGCTCTGCAAGCGGCCTCTTTAGTGGGACAGTCCGTGATGATTCCCTCCGATAAAGGGGTGATATCTATAACAAAAAGCTTATCGGGTGAGGTTGTTCTTAATGATCGTACGGATAATTTGCGTATTAATATTTCAAATTCTAATGGTGAATTGGTTAAAACATTGAATTTGGGGCAACAAACAGAGGGTCAGGTAAATTTTGAATGGGATGGCTTATTAAATGACGGTTCTTATGTCGATGCTGGTGTCTATAATATAACGGCTGAAGCGATGGTTAATGGTGAAAATACAGTATTACAAACTTATGTGAATGCCGATGTGAATAGCGTTTCATTAGGCGGATCAAATAAAGGTATTACACTGGATGTGGCAAGTTTGGGTACGGTGAATTTTAACGAAGTTAAAAAAATATTTTAGGAGTATAACGATGGGTTTTTCAACTGCATTAAGCGGCTTAACGGCAGCTGCCAAAGATTTACAAGTGACCGGTAATAATATTGCAAATGCAAATACCACGGGATTTAAAGAATCAAGAACTGAGTTTGCTGATGTCTATTCTTCGAGTGTGAGTGGTGTAGCAAAAACGGCAGCGGGAGCAGGCGTGAGTGTGGCAAATGTTGCACAACAATTTAGCCAGGGTAATTTGAATTTTACCGACAATAATTTAGATTTAGCGATTACGGGTGAAGGTTTTTTTTCTTTGGCAACAGATGTTGCTGCACCTGGTCCGACACTTTATACGCGTTCAGGTGAGTTTAAGCTTGATAATGCAGGCTATGTTGTCAATAATCAAGGTAATAATTTAATGGGGTTTAAGCCGAATGGTACCACTGTTGCTGAAGGTTTTAGTGAAGGTGTTTTTTTGCCATTAAGAGTTAATTCCTCTCAAGGTGCGCCTGAAGCAACCAGTAAGGTTTTAACAACTGTTAATTTAGATGCAGAGCAAATTAAACCGATTGATTCAACAGGTGCAGCAGTCCCCCTTGATCCGACTAATCCAAAATCATACAATCATACTTCATCGGTTACTATTTATGATTCACAAGGAAATTCACATATAGCCAGTACTTATTTTATTGCGGATAAAGTGGGTGATAATCCAGAAAGCGGAACGCCTAATCAGTGGCAATCTTTCTTTTTTATTGATGGTATTGCTTTTAACCCCGATGGTACTGTTTCAACAGCGGGTGCACAAGTCTCTACACAGTTAGAGTTTGATAGCGCAGGGATTTTAACAAACCCGACAACTGCACAACCTTTTGGTCCCTTTACATCAACGGATATTGATCCTGGTTTAAATGTAGAGCCCTTATCATTTACATTTGATTTTGGTAAGTCAACGCAATTTAGCACTAATTTTTCAGTGCAAGATTTATCACAAGATGGTTTGCCTGCAGGTAATTTAACGGGTGTTTCAATTGATGATGTGGGCGTTATTTCTGCTAATTTTAGTAATGGCGGTTCTGATATTTTAGGCAAAGTCGCTTTAACGCGTTTTGCTAATCCGCAAGGTCTGACTAAAATAGGGGATACTTCATGGAAAGAAAGTGTGGCATCGGGTCTGGCTGTTCCCGGTCAATCAGGGTCAGGCAGTTTCGGCAAGATTCAGTCGGGCGCTTTAGAGAGTTCTACTGTTGATTTAGCCGCGCAGTTAGTACATTTAATTGTTGCTCAGCAAGCCTATCAAGCGAATGCACAAACGATTACCACTGAAAAAACCATTATGCAAACCATTCTCAATGCATAACATGAGGCTTTAAAGGAAGGAGAATTATTATGGATCGTAGCTTATATATCGCGATGAGTGGGGCTAAACAGACCTTGTTAGCTCAAACATCAAATGCCAATAATTTGGCAAATGCGCAAACCACAGGATTTAAATCTGATTTTGAGCAGTTTCGAGCTATGCCGGTATTCGGTCCCGGTTTTCCTTCGCGTGTTTATGCCATGACTGAAAGACCTGGCTCTAACATGAGTATGGGGCCTCTGCAGACCACAGGGAATGACCTGGATATTGCGATTAAAGGTGACGGCTGGTTAGCAGTAGAAGATGCAGAAGGTAAAGAGGCTTATACCCGAGCGGGCGATTTAAGGATAACGCCAGGAGGTCGCCTGGAAACGGGGACAGGCATCGCCGTTTTAGGTGATGATGGACCTATAAGCATTCCTCCGGCAGAAAAAATAGATATCGGCAGCGATGGTACCATTAGTATTATTCCTTTGGGAGGGGATGCGGCTAATTTGGCAGTTGTTAACCGTATCAAGATGGTTAAACCTGAACTTAACAGTTTAGAAAAGCGCAATGATGGTTTGATGCACACTAAGGATGGGAAGGCGTTAGATGCCAGCGCAGATGTCAGTTTAGTGCAAGGCGCCTTGGAAGGCAGTAATGTCAATGCGGTGTCAGCATTAGTCGATATGATTGAATTAGCCAGAAACTTTGAGTTACAAACTAAAGTGATGAAAACAACCGATGACAATTCGGCAGTCAGCGCCAAGTTGATGCAAATGGCATAGTAAATGCTTTATATCCTGGTAAGACAATAAATTGTCATATTAGGAGATCGTTATGACAGAGCGTGCACTATGGGTTGCTAAAACAGGTTTAGATGCCCAACAAACCAAGATGGCAGTGATTGCCAATAATCTGGCTAACGTGAGTACCATTGGTTTTAAGAAATCCAGAGCCATTTTTGAAGATCTCGTTTATCAAAATATTAGACAAGCAGGGTCTCAGGCCACTCAAAACACCGAACTGCCCACCGGTCTCCAGCTGGGTACGGGCGTTAGAACAGTTGCTACCGAAAAGTTACATTCGCAAGGGAATCTTCAACAAACCGAAAATTCATTAGATGTTGCCATTAGCGGGAGAGGATATTTTCAGGTTTTGATGCCTAATGGGGATATTAATTATACGCGAGATGGTTCGTTTAAGCTGGATTCAATCGGTCAGATGGTGACATCGGGGGGGATGCTTTTAGAGCCGAATATAACGATTCCTAATGATGCTTTAAATGTGTCTATCGGGCGTGATGGAACGATCTCAGCGGTACAACCGGGAAGCCCTGATTCAGTAAATTTAGGTCAATTACAATTGGCTGACTTTATTAACCCAGCGGGTTTGAATCCTGTGGGGGAAAATTTGTTTTCTGAAACAGTTGCCAGTGGCGCGCCTGTGGTAGGAATACCCGGTGAAGACGAATTTGGCGCTGTTTTTCAAGGCTCACTAGAAACCTCCAATGTCAATGTGGTTGAAGAACTGGTCAATATGATCGAAACGCAAAGAGCCTATGAAATGA
>CAYMPX010000068.1:0-3214 GCA_964392135.1 uncultured Methylomarinum sp. | reverse complement strand
AATGTGGTTGAAGAACTGGTCAATATGATCGAAACGCAAAGAGCCTATGAAATGAATTCAAAGGCCATTTCAACCACCGATGAAATGTTGTCCTTTGTTTCTCAGCAGTTATAAGGAGACAGTTATCATGATCTTAAAGCAATTAATTATTCTTGTTTCAGCCGGGTTCCTTTTAATAGGCTGCGAAACATTACCCAAGCGTGACGCGACATTTTCCCCGGTACAAGCGGTTAATTTACGTCCTCCTAAACAGTATAATGGTGCCATTTATCAAACTGATTATGATATGCGTTTATTTGAAGATCATTCGGCAAAACGGATAGGTGATATTCTAACGGTTCAATTTGATGAGAAGACCAAAGCCAAGAAAAAAGCAGATCTTGATGCTAAAAAAGATACCTCGACTTCTGTGACAGCCCCTAATATTGCAGGTATTGATCCCTCACTATTTTTCGGTAGTGATTTAAGTGCAACACTGGCATCCGCTCATGATTTTCAAGGTAAGGGTTCATCAAATCAGAGTAATAGTCTGACAGGCAATATCAGTGTCACGGTAGTTGATGTTTTTCCTAATGGAAATTTAAGGATTAGAGGTGAGAAACGAATGACCTTAAATGATGGGAGTGAATATATTCGTTTATCGGGCATTGTCAGAATGCTTGATATTGATTCATCCAACACTATTAAATCCAGTAAAATTGCCGATGCAACCATTATGTATACGGGGGATGGTTCGGTAGCTGATGCCAGTAAATTAGGTTGGTTAGCTAAGTTTTTTCTGAGTCCTGTATTTCCTTTTTAGAGGTCTAAGATGAAAACTATTTTATTAACCGCCATTATAATGATGTCTATTGTTCAGTCTGTTTATGCCGAACGTATTAAAGATCTGGCATCCATTGCGGGTGTTCGTAGTAATCAATTAACTGGCTATGGTTTAGTGGTTGGACTGAACAAGTCAGGTGATAAGACAATATTTACCGGGCAAATTTTACGCAACATGTTGACAAGACTTGGTGTCACCTTACCGGTGGGTGTTGATCCAAGAGCCAAGAATGTCGCAGCAGTTGCTATACATGCGGATTTACCTGCATTTTCTAAACCGGGACAAACAATTGACGTTACCGTTTCTTCAGTTGGCGACGCTAAAAGTTTACGTGGTGGCTCGTTATTAATGAGTCCATTAAAAGGGGCGGATGGTAAAGTGTATGCGGTGGCGCAAGGCAACTTGGTGGTTGGCGGTTTAAGTGCTTCTGGGAAGGATGGTTCTAAAATTACCGTTAATAATCCTTCGGTAGGGCGTATTCCTAATGGTGCAACGGTAGAACGCAGCGTGGAAACGCCTTTTAATAAAGGCAATTCACTGGTTTTTAATTTACATAGTTCAGATTTTACCACAGCAAATCGTATGGTTGAAGCAATAAATCAGGTCTTAGGTCCTGATACCGCAAAAGCCCTGGATGCCACATCGGTAAGAGTTAATGCACCATTAGACCCTTCACAGCGCGTGAGCTTTGCTTCTTTGGTTGAAAATATGGATATATCTCCTGACGATGCACCGGCTAGAGTGATTGTTAATTCTCGATCGGGCACCGTGGTGATTAATGGGCGAGTACGGGTTCAAGCTGCTGCGGTATCTCATGGTAGTTTAACTGTCACTATTACTGAAAATATTCAAGTGAGTCAGCCAAATCAATTAGCAAGTGGCAATACTGCCGTAACACCACAATCTAACGTGCAAGCTGAAGAGGTTGGTCTGGATAAAGCCGGGAATCGTATGTTTTTATTTAACACGGGGGTAACACTGGATCAAATTGTTAAAGCGGTAAATAAAGTGGGTGCAGGCCCGAGTGATTTGGTTGCAATCCTGGAAGCATTAAAATCAGCCGGCGCTTTGCGTGCTGAATTGATTATTATTTAATGAGAATAACCGCATGCTAAATACCCCACAAGTCGATTCGTATACTGATTTTAATAGCTTGGCGGCATTAAAAAACGAGGCAAAGGATAAAACACCGGAAGCGATTAAGGAAGTAGCGAAGCAATTTGAATCTGTGTTTATTGGCATGATGATGAAGAGTATGCGCCAGGCTAAATTAGCGGAGGGTATTTTTGATAGTAGTCAAAGTGATTTCTATAGAGACATGTATGACCAACAGTTATCGGTACATTTAGCAGGGGAACGTGGTATTGGGTTAGCCGATTTAATTGTTAAACAGTTAAGCCCTAATCAATCAGTCGATGTGGTAAAGGCACAGCAAATTGCGGATTACGAAAGACAAGTTTTAGTCAGACCCTCCATTAAAAGTGATGACCTGGATTTACCAAAGGAGACTATAGGAAAAATAGAGTCTAAGTCTATAGGCTTAGAAAAACCAATACAGTCAGCAGAAGATTTTGTTAGCCAGTTACGTCCTTATGCAGAAGCAGCGGCAAAAAAACTGGGTGTGGATGCCAATATTTTACTCTCTCAAGCGGCATTAGAAACCGGCTGGGGAAAGTCTGTTATTAAATCAAGTGATGGTGTCAGCAGTCATAATTTATTTAACATCAAGGCTGATAGCTCATGGCATGGTCAGCAAGCAAAGGTCTCTACATTAGAATTTAAAGACGGCATTGCTAAAAAAGAAATGGCAGGCTTTCGATCTTACGCATCATATCAAGAGAGTTTTAATGATTATGTGCAGTTTATTAAAACCAATCCACGATATGCGAATGCCATAAAAGTGGCAAATAATCCGGAATACTATATACATGAGTTACAGCAAGCAGGGTATGCGACAGATCCTGGTTATGCGGATAAGGTCATGCGAATTTATCAAAGCAAGACTTTGGCAGATCAAGGTTCTGCGTCGCTAGTAATGAAGCAGTCCCTTAGTCCAGGTAATTCATAGGGAGGATAAATCATGGCAGGTATTTTAGGTACAGCGATCTCTGGGCTAATGGCTTTCCAGCGCTCACTGGAAACGACAAGTAATAATATTGCTAATGTCAATACAGAAGGTTACAGTCGTCAGCGGGTTGAGCTAGGAACCTCTTTACCTGAATATTCCGGTGCGGGGTATATAGGCACTGGTGTCAAAATAGAAAATATCTCCAGAAGCTATGATCAATTTATTAATGGTCAGTTGCGCTCAAGTACTTCGGCTTTTGGTGAGGTTGATAGTTATCAAGGTTTGGCAACACAAGTAGATAATTTATTAGCAGATCCAAGTAC
>CAYMPX010000067.1:0-12075 GCA_964392135.1 uncultured Methylomarinum sp. | reverse complement strand
AGCGGTTAATGTCCGGTAAGTATCTTCAGAAAAATCCTCATGCCCCGGTGTATCTAACAGATTAAGCACACAGCCATTATGATTAAATTGCATCACAGAGGTGGTGACAGAAATACCCCGTTCTTTTTCCATTTCCATCCAGTCAGAGGTCGCGTGGCGAGCCGCTTTACGACCTTTGACAGAACCGGCAAGCTGAATCGCCCCACCGAAAAGTAATAGTTTTTCTGTGATGGTTGTTTTCCCGGCATCAGGGTGGGATATGATGGCGAAGGTGCGACGACGTCGCATTTCTGAAAGTAATTCTGACATGCTGGTGAATCTTATGTTTAATCTGAAGTAACCGTAAATTATAACCGATTACAAATCATCAAATGAGAATAAGGGAGCTGGAAAAATATAATCATCCAAAATTATCATTGAAACTGGCTTAATAATGTTCACGAATGATAACAGATACGATGGGGTGCAGTCCTTTAGGCTGCTTATAAAATGCAGGCTAAAGACCTGCACCCCAGAGAGTTTCCCATGTATTTTTGTGTATGTTCAGCTTTAAAAATTGGATAATTATTTTTTCCCATCCCCCCTTATCCATAGGAAGTGAGACTTTAGCCTCACTTCCTACAATCAGCCTTCTCTTAACCCTCTTTTTTCAAAGGAGGGTGTGAACGGTTAGCACAAAGATCCCTCAATTCTTTCAACAATACGGTGATTTTTTCCAGCTCTATTTCATTATCCGCGTGTACCAATGATAATAATTTCCGGTAACGCGTCATCGCAACACTCGAAGCAGCCGCCCAAACAGTCACTTTATCAGACATCGCCCCCCCCGTTTGCTGCAAAACAGCCAACGATAAAGAGCAACAAACCGCATTAAACTCTTCCCTGGCCGTTCTTCTGGCTAATGATTCCCATACTGTCTTTTCAGGTAAAGCTCTTATTTTATCCCGTAACCATAACAAATCCAGTTCACCCATTAAGGCAAAGAAAATCTGCGCACATTCTTTTAATGCACTATTGGTTTGTTGATTCAGCCAAATAACATCCAGACATAAATACATCACATCCAAACTGACCACATCAACAGCCACCCCGGAAGGAACACCTTTCTTAATATAGTCATTCACTCGCTTATCAATTTGTTGCCCCCCCTCTTCGGAGATAAAAGAAGACAATGACGATTTTAATTCAGCAATTCCATTAATATACTTCTGAACATCTACTTCAGTCAGTTCTTGACTCAAAAACCAGTGCATAGACCTTTCAATAATGGTTCTAATTTCACTTTGCAAGGCATCTAAAACATTCGCCTCAAAATGTAAACATTGAGACTCAATTTCCTGCCATAAGGTATTAATAACAAAAACATTACAGACTTGCTTATACACATTAAAAACAGAAACAATAGTACAACCCACTTCATCCATTAATCGAAAGGCAAGCACCATACCCATTCGGTTAATAAAACTATTAACCAAACCATTTGCCACAATTTCCTGTGCTAAATAATGTTTTTTAATTTCACCAGGGAACTGCTGTTGTAATTGCAATGGAAAATATTGCATTAATTCTTGCTGAAATAAATTTTTATCCAGAACAGATAATTCCAATAACAATTGCTGTTTTAATAATTGCTTGCTATAGGCTAATAGCACTGCAATTTCAGGACGAACCAAACCTTGTCCCTTGCCACTTCTTTGCTTTAGTTCATCAGTTTCCGGGATACCTTCTGATACACGGTTGAGATGGCCTTTTTTCTCAAGAATTTCGATCAACCACTGCACATCATTCAGTGCTTTTACTGAATGCCTTTCAATCATTGTTATCGCACGGTTCTGGTAATAATTATGCTTCAACACCAATTCACCGACTTGATCCGTCATTAAGCCTAATAAATGATTACGTTGTTTTTCGGTCAAATCACTTTGAGCAACCAGTGAATTAACTAATATTTTGATATTCACTTCGTGGTCAGAGCAATCAACCCCTGCCGAATTATCAATTGAATCGGTGTTGATGCTTCCTCCACTCAGTGCATATTCAATGCGTCCCGCCTGGGTAAACCCCAAATTACCCCCCTCTCCTGCTAATTTACAACGCAACTCACAACCATTCACTCTAACCCCGTCATTTGCCCGGTCACCGACATCTAAATTCTGTTCATGACTCGCCTTAACATACGTACCAATCCCACCATTCCAAAGCAAATCAACCGGCGCACAAAGCAGCGCTTTAATTAATTCAGAAGGTGTCATTTGTTCATGCGTTATATTTAAAACCTGTTTCACTTGAGGACTTAATAGTATCGTTTTTAATGTTCTGGAATAAACACCACCGCCATGAGAAATTAAACTTTCATCATAATCAGACCAGCGGGGTTTAGGCAAAGTAAACAAGCGTTGTCGTTCATCGAAACTGAGTTTTGGGTCAGGCGCAGGATCAAGAAAGATAAACTCATGATCGAATGCAGCCACTAATTTAACCTGCTTTGATAACAACATGCCATTACCAAATACATCGCCCATCATTCCACCAATACCTACAGTGGTAAACGCCTGCTCTAAATAATTAAAAGACAGACGATTAAAATGATGTTTTACCGATTCCCAAGCCCCGCGTGCAGTAATTCCCATCATTTTATGGTCATATCCCTCAGAACCGCCCGAGGCAAATGCATCACCTAACCAGAAGCCATATTCTAACGATAATGCATTGGCATAATCTGAAAATGTCGCTGTCCCTTTGTCAGCTGCCACCACCAAATACGAATCATCCCCATCATAACAAACACAGTTCTCAGGCTTTATCACTTGACCAGAAACACGGTTATCCGTTAAGTCCAGCAATCCTCTGATAAGGATTTGATAGCAGCTCACCACCTCCTTAGACTTTTCTTCAAAGCCAGATAGATCATCCAGGCGCTTAACAATAAACCCCCCTTTTGCACCTGTCGGTACAATGACCGCATTCTTGGTCATTTGCGCTTTCATCAAACCCAAAATCTCGGTTCTAAAATCTTCTCGTCTATCCGACCAGCGCAAACCACCCCTGGCAACGGCACCGCCTCGTAAATGAATACCTTCTACTCGCGGGGAATAAACAAAAATTTCAAAATAAGGCACGGGAGAAGGAATATCCGCTATTTTGGAGGAATCAAATTTAGTTGAAAAATAAGGAATACCTTGTTCATCTTGCGGGTTTCTAAAATAATTAGTCCTTACTGCGGCTTGCATCAAATTTAAATAACTTCTTAATATTCGGTCTTCATCCAGTGACTGGACTTTATCTATCGCCTGTTCAATCGTTATATACAATTCGGAGCTACTTCTATTCGCCTCTTGCATTAATGAAGGATCAAAACGTTGTACAAAGTAACGAATTAATAAACGAACCACTTCAGGGTTATTTGCTAAGGTTGTCTCTACATAAACTTGACTAAAAGTAATACCAATTTGACGTAAATAAAGAAAATAAGCTCGAAATATATTAATTTCCTGCCAACTAATTCCTGCCCGTAAAACCAATTGATTAAAGCCATCATTATCAACTCTTCCAAACCAGCATTGCTCAAATGTTTCTTCAAAACGCGGCTTCAAATTGTTGAGGTTTAATGTCTTGGTATCTATATCTAACATTAAGCCAAAGTCATGCATCCAAAATACATCAGCACAGTCTTTTTTATTTATCTCATAAGGACGTTCATCACAGACTTTTACCCCCATATTTTCTAGCATAGGCAAACTCCTGGATAAGGATGCTTGCCCCTTGCTAAATAATTTAAATCGTAAGGTTTTCTCTTTTGATGCGGTTAAGGGACTATATAGCAAGCTTTCCGCTGCTGTTTTAGAACTAATTAAATACTCAATTTTACCAATATCCAATAAAGCCGTTCTACATGAAACATCTTCTCTGTAAGCGGCTGAAAAACCTTCGTTATACGCGTTAAAAATTTGATTGCCTTTGGCTTCACCATGCATATCATGTAACACATCTTTTAAATCATCTTTCCAGTCAGCCAAGGCATGAATGATTTTTTGTTCAATCTCTCGGGTATCATAGTTAACGCAACAACATCCATCGACACTATGAATAATAAAATGCAGCCTTGCTAAAATAGACTCAGAAAGTTGTATACTAAATTCGATATTTTTTGCCTCAAAAATATCAAGTAAAATTTTCTGGATTTTTTTACGTATCTCTGTGTGGTATCGCTCTCTAGGCACAAAGATTAACAGTGATGAGAAATGACCATATACATCCTGCCTGACAAAAACCCTGACGCGTTGGCGTTGCTGTAACTGCAACATGCCTTCGATAAACTCAAGCAATGATGCATAATCCGCTTGAAAAATTTCATCTCTGGGTAATGACTGTAAAGTAAAAAATAAGGTTCGCGCGCTATGTGAATGATGTTGAAATAAAAAAGCGTCCTGCAATTGCTTTATTTTAGTTGCAACCATAGGAATTTCAGTTAATAAACATGAATAAGCCGTTGAACTATATAAGCCCAAAAAGCGTTTTTCACCCACCACATCACCTTGTGCGTTATATTGTTTAACTCCAATATAATCCATAAATACCGGACGATGTACCGTTGCTTTGGAGGTGGCTTTCGTAATCATTAAAGGCGCTATAGTATTAATAATACTATAGGTATCTTCCGTGATAGGAAACACACCATCATGTGCTTCCGGGATTTCTGCAATTGAGTCTCTCAATACACCCAATCCTGTTCCCTTGATTGCCTTAAAACCTAACATATTTTCAGTTTTAATAATTTCATATTCCCGATAAGCCAAAAATACAAAATGATCATCATGCAACCATTGTAAAAAAGCGACTTCATCAGAAAACTGCTGTTCATTCTCTGCGACTTGCTTTAACTCACTAACAACTGTATTCATTCGGCTTAAACACGCCTGCCAATCTTCGGTCGCTGCCCTTACATCAGTGATAACACTATCTAAACATTTCTCTAATAACGCGATAACCATAGGGTCACTTTGCCTATCAATTTCAAGATGAACAAGGCACTCATCCACTGTATTGTCTGTCGTCCTCTCTAAAAAAGACAGAAATTGTCCTCGACTATTTCTTTTAATTGAATAAACAGGATGTAACACTAAGTGATTGGTAAAGCCATGACGGTTCACCTCCATGCAAAGTGATTGCAATAAAAACGGCATGTCTTTAACCACAATTTCTACAATAGTATGTTTAGACTGCCAGCCATGATCTTCTAATGTCGGGTTATAAACATTTATTTTTTGTTTTACAGAAAGTTCTAATGCCAGGTTCCAATGTGACAGAACAGCGCCATATAAGTCTTCTATCGCTATTTTTTCTGAATCATCAAAAATAACCGATTTATAATATTGTCTGGCAAATTCAACCAGAGTCGCTGCTTGCTCACCCTGCAATTTTTCGTTGATATAGCTAAACAAATCGTTTAGTAATTGAGCATTTTCTTTATTTACCATAACTACCACACCCTTCCTTTTATACAACCACCTGAATCTCTATTAACTGATTATAGCTACTTTTAGCTGGATGATTGTAAGAAAAGAATAGACTTGGATTGAGAGAGGGGTACGATTAAAAGTGCGGGGATTGCTGAGTAGCTTATAGGATGTGCCGACGATAAGGCGGCACATCGTTTGCGATTGATGCGCTTCGTTCCTCAGCACATCCTATAAGGTATGTATATTTTTAAAACCAATGGGATCAATATCTTGATATTTTAATTATTTCACCTGCAAATCGGTTCCTTTTTCTATGTATTCTGAACTGGTCAACGACTTCATAAAATTGACTAAATCTATCTTTTCCTGATGACTAAGCTGTAATGGAAAAATTGCGGGATCAATAAACCGGTTATCATCTCCCCCTTTATTGTAATATTCCACGACTTGTTCTAGTGTTTGTAGACTGCCATTGTGCATATAAGGTGCAGTCAAGGCAATATTGCGTAAGGTAGGCGTTTTAAACTTCCCTATATCGGTTATTACTTGAGTGACATTAAAACGTCCCAGCTCCGATTGTTGCTCGCGGGTTAAAGGAAAATCAACTGAGCCACCTTGTTCTGTTAAAGCCTGGATAAATTCACTAAGTATGGGTTGTAACGATTTAAAACCCGCGCCAATATTATAAAACCGATTATCGGTAAATAATGCATTGTTCCATGATATTTCATGACAATTAGCGCAATTCCCTTTTCGCCTGAATAACAACAATCCTCTCGCCGCACTTTCCGATAATTGACTTCTGTCTCTGGCAAAATAATATCGATCAAACGCTGAATTAGCTGAAATTAAAGTGCGTTCAAAACTGGCAATTGCTTTAGCGACATGTTCAACCGTTATATGCTGCTCGGATACCTTAAATATCTGTTGTAGCTGTTGCGTATAATGCTTGTTTTTAAGCACTATGGTCAGGATTTCCTGTTTATCTTTAAGCCCATGCTCAATAGGATTTAACAGGGGTTGTAACGCCTGATCTTCTAAACTTTTCTCACGCCCATCCACAAATAATGTGTTTAAAAAAGCAGCATTAACAACCGTGGGAGCATTGCGTGTACCGGTTAAACCTTTAATACCTTTAGCAACCGGTCTACCGTCTGTAAATGCTTTATTTTTCAGGTGACAACTTGCGCAACTAATAGAGCCATCCCGGCTAAAACGGCGGTCATTAAAGATCTCTCGTCCCAGTGCAATTTTTTGTTTTGTTTGAGGATTATCTACAGGAATGTCAATAGCAGGTAAACCCAAGGTATTATTTGCAATGGCAGGTGTTGAAAGAATAAGCAATACGGATAAGACAAATTTCATACATCACTCCCAAAAAAAGGGGGATGAAGTCATTCACTTCCCCCTTTTTTTTATATTATTCCTGCTCAGGCATATCCTGAACAATCATGATATAGGGTTCGCCCAAAGGATATTGATCTTCTGGTTTTTTGAAATAAATAACTTTACCGTAGGTTTCATTCACTGCAGGTAAAATTTTAGCTGCTTCTTCTGCTGTCAAATCTGGAAAAGTCGCATGAGCGCGAGGCACTTCAACTAAGTGATAATGCCAGTACCCCTTTTCTTTTTCGGGTAAAGCGTTATATTGCTTCGTAGTAATAATGTATTCAAAACCCATCGGCTTATCCTGGTCTTTCATTCCCGAATGGAACATCAAGCAAATAAAAGTCCCATCGTCATAGGCTTTACAATGATGGTGCACAATCGTTTGTAATTTTGGATCATGCACATCATGAGTATCCGGTTTTAAATGGCGAATCGCCTGAATATGTAGATCATTAAAACCTAAATGATTTGGGTATTCTTTTTGACGTGGGTTTAATGTTTCATTGTATAGTTTAGGCTTTTCTACAACAGTCATTTTGTCTGATGTTGCACATCCAGCCGTTAAAGATAACACTGATGCGATAAGTAACAGTTTAGTTTTCATGATATCCCCTCAAAATCACAGTAATCAATAATAGTGTGTTCATTATTTCCATTGACAGCCATTAACCTGCCAGGAAAATAGCAATATTAGAATATTCTAATTTTTAAACCAAGTAAAGCACCAGGTTACTATTTATAAGAAATAATTTAAATTGCCTACCTACCCTCGTATAACTTTAACTAATTACCCGGTGTTTACGTTCTATATAAGTATATAGATTCATTTGAATAAACCCCGTCTAGTTAGAAAGCCGTAGTTTTCTTCAATTAAAATTTTAACAGTTTTGCATTACAGAATTTGTTTTGAATCGGTTGATTTTAATGTTTTTTGAGGGTGAAAATTCAGCAAAAATTCAAATCTAAAAAACTACGGTTCCCAAAATGGTTGGGGTTTATTTGTATTTTTATTTTCCTTACTTTGCCCCAAAAATCCAACGAACATGCTCAAGTATATCTTTCATTGAGTTTTCTTTAATCGTTTGAATTAATTCGTTCAATTTAAACGCATGGTGTCTTTCATAAACCACACCGACCTGCTGCATTTCAGCCAGACCTGTTTCACGCGCATGTTCAACAAAGCCCTCATTTTTCCAGAAAAAAGCACCGGGCATGGTAGTAGGTATGACCAAAACAAAAAATAAAGACCGTCCAAAAACCCCCATAACCAGCATCGATATCAATAATACAAAGGCTAAAACCAATCCTAAAGTATTACTTATGCCTGTTATGGTTATAATTGTTGCTAATACAATATTTAATCCTAATAAAACATTACGTAAAATATAGGATTTTCCATAGTGAGTCACTTGCCAATAATATGATCCCGCGCCTTCATTCTCTATGGCTTTCATATCGCGTGCATGAAGTATATGCCCTATCCCTTCAATAACCAGTCCCAAAGTCATAATCATTGCTAATGATTGAATAAGTGTTTGAGTCGTTAACTCTAACGACATAAATAACACACAGACAACCCCCATAATTAATGCACCAAAACTTAACATTGAGCCAAAAAATGCCGTCCCCGTTTGTTTATGATCCCAAAATGGGCGCGCAGGAATTCGATATAATTTATACATAAAATACAAACCAATCACACCACTCAGCACAGCTAAACCGGCAAAACCATTGGCTATTATTTGAGCAAAGTCATTATCAAACAGCTCAAAAAACAAGGTACCTAATAAACCCGTGTAGAACATGGAGACACCGGCAATTTCTCGACTGACAGGCGATAATCTTAAATTATTAAAACCTCGATAAAAACGGTGTGGCTTACCTAGGTGCATGTTTAATTTATACAGCCCTATCGTACTTATCACAAAAATCGTTAGCAATAATGGCATTAAAACAGACGATGACTGTAATAAACCCAATTGTTCTGGCACAATCACAGGACCTAAAACCAGCATTAAAAAAGCGCCGACTGTGGCTTGGGTAAATAAGGTAAAAATAACATGTGCGCTTTCATGACTGGTCAGTAATGCTTTTAAATTCCAGTGTTTTTCATGCCCTGTCTTATCATCAACCACAGGCTTAAACTTGTGTTCTGCATCATCTCGGTGATATTTAATCGGCATGCTATCGGTTCGGGTCATTTCACGATGTGAACCTTTGGTTTGCTGAAAACGAATATTGGGGTGGGTAATATCCGTGGTTGGAAATCCTGGGATTTCAGCTTGTGCTTGCTCACGATTTTCAGGGATGTTCTCTATCACGCCAAAATCCAGTGCATTACCTAAACAGGCAGCCACACACGAAGGTTGTAATCCGACTTCCAGCCTGTCTACACACATATTACATTTGGAAACCTCACCTTTTACCGGATCAAGCTGAGGCGCATTGTACGGACAAACCCAGGTGCAGTAGCCACAACCAAAACAGATATCAGGGTCTTGCAATACCGCACCATATTCAGCAAATTTAGTATAAGCGCGGGTTGGACAACCTGTTAAACACACGGGGTCATCACAATGGTTACAGGCCATTGAGATATTAATCCGTTGATAATCAGGATAAGTCCCGCCTTCTACAAACCCAACGGAACGGAATGCAATATGTGCCGGGTTATCATTTTTTTCACTACAGGCCGCTTCACAGGCATGACAACCAATACAGTTATCCGCATTGAGGTAGAAGCCGTGTTGTTTATAACGGTTGGGATTATCGCCTATGCCTGAATCACCATTAATATTCAGGCTAATATTTCTTAACGCACTCCCTTCTTCGGTAAGCTCAATATTATCGCCGTAACGATTTTTTTGTTTGCTTTCTTTATCCCAAAGAAAAGCATATTTCTGTTCTTCACTATTAACTTTAATCATGATCTTAAAATGTCCGCGCTTCTTTATTTAATTGAGCCGCTTGTTGTTGATCGATCTGCTCAATTCTGACTGCCGCCTGCTTAAATGCTGGCTGTCTTGAATGCGGATCCAATAAGCCCAGTGTTAAGCGATTAACACAATCAAAAAAATGAAAGGGAATAAACACCATATTTCCTGGTACTCGTTGAGTCAGCATCACCATTACCACCGCGTCACCCCGCCGTGACACTAATCGCACATAAGATTGATGGATTACCCCCAATTCTGCTGCTGCATCAGGGTTCATTTCCATAAATGGTGTCGGGCTGTATTTATTGTTATTACCAATTTTTCCGGTACGGGTACGGGAATGAAAGTGTTCAACCAAACGCCCTGAATTCAACCAGAATGGGTATTGCTCATCCGGTGTTTCATTATTATCAATAAAAGGCAGAGGAATCAATTTGGCTTTACCATCCGGGTATCGAAATGTTGCAGTTTCTGTATACAGTCTCTTGCCACCTTTAAGCGGTTTCTCACCTTTACGGGCTTGTTCTTCTGTATAGGGCCACTGTATGCCTTTATGCTGTTCTATCAAATCATGAGTCATGCCTGATATATCGACGAAACGTCCTTTGGAAAGCTCACGCATTTCACCAAATACTTCATCAAAATTATCCGGGAATTTCATTTTTCGACCTTGCTCAAACTGTTTTGCAAGGCCGTTAAAAATATGTAAATCCGTTTTAGACTGGGCATAAGGCTGTTTTACTTGACGAATAATATTAACTCTGCGTTCGGTATTGGTAAAAACCCCCTCTTTTTCCGCCCAAATGGCAGCCGGTAAATAGGTATGTGCGTACTGGGTGGTTTCCACATCAAGATAAGAATCCTGAACCACACAAAATTCCAGTTTTTCCAGTGTCTTACGGATACGTGCGGTGTTAGGCATGGAAGTCATGGGGTTCGTCCCGACCAACCAAAGCCCCTTGATTTCTCCGGTTTCTATCGCAGGAAAAATATCTGTCTGGGTTAAGCCTCTTTTTTTAGGGAAAAACTCAGGATCTACGCCCCAATATTTCCCTATATCAATACGATCTTGTTCATTTTCCAGCAAGCGATAGGCGGGTAATCCAGAACAGGATGACCATTCACGCGTTCCCATCGCATTACATTGCCCGGTAATTGATAAACTGGTACCGCCTTTTTTACCAATATTCCCGGTAATTAAACTCAGATTATTAAGCCCTACTACGCCATCAGAACCATGGGTACTTTGATTAATCCCCATAGTCCAGATATTCATCGCCGTACCGGCTTTGGCATACAAACGCGCCACATGACGAATGCTATCTTCATCAATACCACAAATTTTAGAGGCCGTGACTGGATCGTAATTCTTGACTTCTGCAGCTAAAGCCTCAAAACCATGGGTGTTGGCTTTTATATAGTCCTGGTCTTCCAGACCCTCATCTAAAATGACATACATTAAGGCATTCATCAGTACCACATCCGTTCCTGGCGTAATGGGTAAATGCATGTCCGCATTCTGAGCCAACATGGTGACTCTGGGATCTACCACAATCAATGGAAACTTGCGCTTTTCTTGTGCTTCTTTAAACCGCCAGTAAATAATCGGATGTTGTTCTGGCAGGTTAGATCCCCAGGCAATTAAACAGTCGGTCTTTTCGAAATCTTCATAACAACCCGGAGGGCCATCAGAACCAAATGAACGCTTGTAACCTGACACGGCAGATGCCATACACAAAGTCGTGTTGCCATCGTAATTATTGGTACCAATTACGCCACGAGCCAATTTTCCCAGGGTATAAAAACCTTCTGTTAAAATTTGCCCGGTAGAAACAATGGCAAATGCATCACGCCCATAGGTTTCCTGTATCCGCTTGATTTCTGACGCCATACCACCCAACGCATCATCCCAACTGGCTTGTTGGTAATCATCATTGATATTGCTACGCATTAAAGGTGTAGTACCACGACCGGATGATTCAAAAATCTCATGTTCAAAAATCCCTTTAACGCACAGTTTTCCCCGGTTTACATCTGCGCCTGCAGCCCCTCTTGCCCCAACGGGAATACCGTCTTTGTTAGTGCCAATTTCAATCGCACACCCCGTTGAACAATAGCCACAGGTAGAATACGTCCATTTTTCTATACCTTTATCAGCAATTTTGATCGGATTTTTTTTGTTTCTACCAAATAACATAATGTTTATTCTTTATTTTTCGGTTTAAATAGATTGCCTCTATTAGCCACAAGCAGTAATTAAGCCAAGTCACAAACCATCTATAAATAAATAT
>CAYMPX010000066.1:3926-12203 GCA_964392135.1 uncultured Methylomarinum sp. | reverse complement strand
ACGTGTGAATAACTATGATATTAAATTAATCAATGTAGAGACGTTTCTTGATTAATCCGTTATCCTGATGGCTGCTGATTTACCTGATTCCTGCACGTTACGTGGGAACTGTCAGGGTTATGGCATAATAACGCTTTTTCAGTCTTTAGTATTTACAGAATATGAAAGTCATCCATGGCATTTGGACTCCCCATCCAAAAAAAGGGTTTATCCAGAAAGGGCAGTTTTCTATTTGGTTAGAAACCGATGAAGTTAAGTCAAAAAAAACGAAAAAGCGACATCCTCAACAACTACCTGAACAAGCGGGTTTAGAATTTTTACACGCTGCATTTGCCTATCAATTAACGCGTTTAGATCCCACGCCAACGCTGCAAAGTATTTATTTGCCCTCAGTCGATAATAAACCGCTGCCTGCGCCAGAGTTAGCGCTTAGCGAAGTGATTGAGGATGTTGAATTACAGGCCTGGCAGGTTTTAGCCTATCCTTTAGTCAGCCCGTTGAAAATGCTGGGTGATATGTATTTTTTAACGCACTATCAACATCAGGATGTGCGGATCAGTGGTGACTTTCTGTTTTGGTATTATTTTAGCCAATCACTCAAGCAAGTACTTGAAAAAGACCAGTATATCCCCGCAGTTTTAGCCGAAGAAACCCAAACTAAAACCAGGCTTTACCGCTGCTGGAAAATTATTTCACCCGCTTATGAAGCCTTAATCGAGCAATCCGTTAAATCAATGCCTCTCGCCTGTTCACAAACTTATCATGCGGAATCTTTGTTACGACATTTTGCCGAAGTGACGGTTAATCAAATCCTGGAAACCAGCATTCAAAGTTTGCCAAAAATCTTTACTAAAAAGTTGCAATATGATTTTTTAGAAACCCTTCTTTTAGAACCGCAAACAGATAAGCCGATAACAACCGCTGCCCCAATTCCTGAACAATTTCAGCAGTGGAATCAATGGCAACAGACATTTTTAACAGCACAACAGCAAAGTGCATTCCAACTCGGCTTTCAACTCTATGAGGCCGATGCGGATCAGGTAGACCATTGGCAATTAAACTTTGTGTTATATTCTCATAAAGACCCTTCATTTAAACTTGATCTGGCTGATTTTTGGGAGGAAGGTGATACTTATAGTGTACTGATAAAGCAGCACTTTGGTGACAATATTGAGCAACAATTGTTAGTTAACCTCGCCCATGCGGCAAGAATTTACCCCAAGCTGTGGCAAGGGATGGATACGGCAGAACCTGCACATTTAATTTTAACTCTGGAAGATGCTTTTGGATTCTTACGAGAATCTGCCTGGATTTTAGAAGATGCGGGGTTTAGAGTGACTATCCCCGCACGTTTAACCGTTAAAGGGCAACGCAGAGCCAAAATGCGTTTGCGTTCGAGGGATCAGAAAAAAGCCAGTACCGCTGCGGCAAAATCCTATTTATCTCTGGATTCTTTAACCGATTATCACTATGAATTTGCTATGGGAGATGAAACAGTCTCAGCGGAAGAATGGCAGCAATTAGTTGATATGAAAACGCCGTTAGTGCATTTTCGTGGTCAATGGGTAGAGTTAGATCTGGATAAAATGCAGCAGATGTTAGCATTTTGGCAGCAGCAAAAACAGAACCCACAGGCATTATCTGTACAAGAATTATTAAAAAAATTAGCGGAAGAGGGCGATAGCCTGGAAGTGGATAGCAGCGATAATTTATCAGACATGCTGGCAAAGTTGAATGATAGTAGCCAGTTCGCTTTGATTGAAGATCCCCCGCAGTTAAAAGCGCAATTACGTGATTATCAAAAACGTGGGGTATCGTGGTTGCTATATTTAGAAAGTTTGGGCTTAAATGGCTGTTTAGCGGATGACATGGGTTTAGGTAAAACCATGCAAGTGATTGCCGCCCTTATTCTGGAAAAAGCACAGGCTAAAACAGCGCCCACCTTGTTAATTGCACCGACATCGGTGCTGGGTAACTGGGAGAAAGAAATTCAAAAGTTTTCGCCTCATTTAAAAACCTTGATTCATCATGGCAGTCAACGTGAAAAGGATGCGGCAGCATTCAGTAGCCTTTGCCTGGAGCAAGATATGTTAATAACCTCCTATACTTTGGCACGTAAAGATAATGCCTTACTGAATAAGGTCGATTGGTATCGTGTGGTATTGGATGAAGCACAAAATATTAAAAATCCCAAAGCGGCACAAACGAAAGCGATTCTAAAGTTAAAGGCCAGACATCGTTTGGCATTGACAGGGACACCGGTAGAAAATCGCTTGATGGATCTGTGGTCAATTTTTAATTTTTTAAACCCCAATTATTTAGGCAAACAAGCGCAGTTTCGTAAAATCTACGAACTACCTATACAGCGCGATAACAATCCGATTCAATCCACTGTTCTAAAACAGCTGATTCAACCGTTTATTTTGCGGCGATTAAAAACCGACAAAAATATTATCAAAGATTTACCTGACAAAATTGAAAGCAAACAATATTGTAATCTGAGTAAAGAGCAAGCCTCGTTATATCAAGCGGTAGTCAAAGATGTAGAGCAACAATTAGAAGAAAAACAAGGCATTGAACGTCAGGGATTGATGCTTTCTACTTTGATGAAGCTGAAACAGATCTGTAATCATCCTATGCAGTTTTTACAAGATGGCAGTGTCTTTAGTGCCGAGCGTTCGCACAAGTTAGAACGGATAACGGATATGTTGGGGGAGGCAATTGCTGATGGGGATAGTGTGTTGGTTTTTACCCAGTTTACTGAAATTGGTGAGCAATTGGTACAGTATTTAAACCAGGAAAAGCACTATCCAACGCATTATATACATGGCGGTGTCAGCCGTAAAAAACGTGAACAAATGATCGCTGATTTTCAAGATCCAGACAGCCCGCCATCCATTTTTGTGTTGTCATTGAAAGCAGGGGGGGTGGGGATTACCTTAACCCGCGCGAATCATGTGTTTCATTTTGACCGCTGGTGGAACCCTGCAGTAGAAAATCAGGCGACAGACAGAGCGTTCCGTATTGGTCAGAAAAAGAATGTGTTTGTGCATAAATTTATTACCTTAGGTACCCTGGAAGAACGTATCGATCAAATGATTGAAGACAAACAGAAAATGGCAGACAGTATTGTGGGCAATGATGAAAGCTGGTTGACTAAGCTGGATAATCAAGCCTTTAAAGAGCTGATAGCATTAAATAAAAACAGCATTATGGAGGCTTAACATGAATAGTATGACAAAAACCTGGTGGGGTGAACGCTTGCTTGATGCTTTAGAAAACTTTACCGATAGTGGACGCCTGGCGCGTGGGCGTTCTTATGCCAGTGAACACCGTGTTAAGCAATGGCTGATAAAGAATGGGGTGGTACAAGCAAAAATTCGAGGAAACAAAAACCCTTATTTTGGGGTTTATACCGAGCCGACTTATAAAACAGAAGTACAAATGGTACACCTGACGGCTACGCAATGGAAAAAAATTATTGCCAGATTAACGCAGCGTGCCAGTTTTATCGCTAAACTGTTAGTCGATGAAATTCCAGAAAATATAGAAGAGGTATTTGCCGAGTTTAAAACCCATCTATTACCGAATGATTATAACGACTTTAAAGTATCGTGTAATTGCCCCGATTATGCGGTTCCCTGTAAGCATATTGCAGGTGTTTGTTATCGACTTGCCAGTGTTCTGGATAACAATCCCTTATTGTTATTTGAAATGCGTGGACTGCCACCTGAGACGTTACAGAAGGAATTAATTAAATCGCCATTAGGTAAAATATTAGCGGATGCACAAGCTGTTGGAGAAAGTGAATTAATCCCGGTAGCAAGTTTTTACACCCCGCCTGAATTTAAAGAAATGCCAGAGAAAATTTCCTTAAAACAGTTCTGGCATGGCGAGGTTCCATTACCTAAAGAATTGCCCGTGTCTCAGCAGTCCAGTATTCCAGCGGTATTAGTTAAAAAAGGGGGCGATTACCCGGCTTTTTGGCATAAGCAAGGGTCTTTTATTGAGGTGATGGAGGATTTCTATTTAAGGATGCGTAAAAATAATCAGAAGCAGATATAACAATTAATAGGCTTTAGCCTCACTTCCAAAATCCCCCGCGTACTCTATATTATCCAGGTGTTTATATTGAAATGGCTGGCAGTAATCATTCACCTTTCCCCTTTTTTAAGGAGGAGGTGAACAGAACGGTTACAAATAAATAGTAGCGTTAATTGGGTTTATAGATAAATTCTATTAATCGAGTGACATCGTTTAGTTCCCCAACAGCGATCAGGGAACGGCAAGTCTGATGAATTTTCTTTAACCGATTGGGACCTAAACTGACAAGCGCGCTTGATTCATCATTCAAAATTTCATCTTTACCCGGTTTGATTGCTATAACAGAACAATGATAAAAGAAATGCCTTTTATATTTAATAGCCATGTTGATAAAATCAGACTTGTCTTCTGCAGATTTAAAATTCAGATCTGATTTTGATTTCCATTCTGGCGTACTATTGGTGTCATCATAATAACAATAAATTCCCACATTTAATTTCTTAAAGGGATTATTTATATCCGTACTTACATTATTCGCCTCAACAGATAAAGACAGGGCATGTTTTTGTAAAAATGACCAGTTGTTTTTCTTTGAATAGGGGGCTTGTAGTTTTATATTACCTTGAGTATTTGCTATGGCTTGAATAATTCGTATGCCTTCGCTATCTCGACCCAGGAAAAATACCAATCCAGAAATATTATTATTAACCCAGAGACTTGCGGATAGTGATTTGTACAGGTCTATGTTATTTTTTACACTACCCGATACAGTTTGTTTAATTTCATCCATTTTATTTTGGATAAAACTATTTGCTTTAGAGTCGGTATCTCTGGACTCTCGTAAAAGACCTAAAATAATACCCCCATCATCATCTTGTTTAACATTTACTATTTTATAGCCAATGCGTCCAAGTTTTTCGGTCTTTTTTAATAAACTCTTAGGTAGCATTTCATTCCACTGAATAAATTCAATGCTCACTAAATCATGTTCTTTAAATGGGTATTCTGCCTTGCCAAGTTTAAGGTACAAGCCCAAAAAAGAAATATTAGTGGTTTCAGCTATTATGGTTAAATCATGGGAGGTAGGGGTAAGTGATATTGTCGTTGCATAGTCATAACGAGGTTCTGAGCGTTTCACTTTAAAAGACAAATGATGGTAGTGTATATTTTTTTCTTCGGGTGAAAATTCTTTCCCTGAAAAAGACGTTTTATATTCCGGAAAATCTATTTGAGTAAATACACAAGAAATATCTAATATATGAGTGGTAATTAACAGGGGGCGAAAGCTATCGACAAAAACAGCCTGAGTATTAATTGTTTCTTCAGTAAACAATTGGGTAATTTCTTCCTGCTGCGCTTTATCTACAGAGACCGTTTTTTGGTTACGTATAAGTAATATTCGCCATTGGGTTTTTTTTATTAACCAGCTAATGATTTTTTTGGGCGAAACCTCAGGGTAATCTGCTGTTGAAAAATAAAAAATATGATTATTTTCAATCCAGACGAACAATGGGATACGGCTTGCTGTATTTTGATTATTAATATAGGGTTGGAATGCGCTGGCTGGAATGCAATTATCTATACCCTCCTCATCGGTAAAACTGATACTACCAAGACCGGGTTTAGATATAAATGCATGTTTGATGGTCAGACCATCACTAAATAGCACAGGATAAGGTAAATACTCACAATACAAACGCTTATAATATTGATAGATAAAATTTAACGCATTTTTATCAATAGTTTTTCTTTTATCAGCCAGCCTGTTTTTGGTAATCCATTTTTGATACCACGAAATAAAAGGCGAATCTAACGGCTGATTAAAAACAATGACGGCATGTGTAATGTGTTTAAAGTGATCTACTTTTTCCAAAGTACAAGGGATTTTCAGAAAAAACGCCTGGGGTAACTTTTTATAAATGCCTGTAAAGTTTAAATCCAGAGTATTTCCTTCAATAATCGGTGCTGTTTTAGGGCAGGTAATCCGTATTTTTTTAGAATATAAACCATTCGTTTCTGCCTGAATTATCGTCCCGTTTTTATCAACCCATTCGATGGCAATTTTTTTATTAACAGGTTGATCTTCGGAAATAATGGCTTTATCAAAATCAAAAAATTGAGGTATAAGACGGGGAATTTCGCTATTCTTGTTTTCTGTTTGAGTTGTCATTAGCAACAGTTTTTTAAATTTATACGCTATCGGAATAGTGTAATTGATTAAGTCTTTGCTTACAAATTAGAACTTTTTAAAATACTTTATTCATGTCAATGATTTTTTTATGCTATGAAAGTGTTTTCGTTTTTTTGTTATGCATTAATTTAGAGAAAGGTAAACTATGTCTAAAGTACGATTTAGATACTCACTATTAGAAGCCGTTGCGCTTAAAAGTGTGAGCGGTGATATTGAATTACTATTAGGGTATTCAGCAGATGCGTTTATTGATGGTTCAATAACACTTGAAAACATCATTCATACAAAAGACAGTGATATTTATCAAATGTTATTTTCTAGTGATGAAAAATCGCGGGTATTTGACTCGACAAATTTAAGGCTCAGAGATAAAAATGGAAGAATAAAATGTGTAAAAATAAACTATGAGAAGTACCAGGAAAAAAACCTACCAAGTCTAATACTAGAGCTTATTTTGCAAGATGCGACGCTTTTAAATAATGATCTAAGTGATCAAGTGTTGCTATCAAATTTTCAGACAATGATGGAAAACACAAATGACTATATTTATTTCAAAGATCGAAACCATGTCTTTATAGGCGCAAGTCAAACCTTGGTTAATCTTATTAATTCCTCAAAATATGAGTCTGATTTAATAGGGATAACGGATTATGATATTTTTTCTGAGGCCTTAGCAGATAAATATTACCATCTTGAAAAACAAATTTTTAATGCGGAACTAGCCGTTGTTAAAGAAATACAACCCACTTTGGATAATAAGGGGAAAAAAGTCTGGCTAGATACCCAAAAATACCCCATTAAAGATCATGATGGCAATATTATTGGTGTATTTTGTATTGCTAGAGATATAACGCAACAGGTAAAAGAAAAAGCATGGGCTGAGACAGCTCATTATACACGAAGCTTAATTGAATCCAGTCTTGACCCCTTAGTTACCATTACTATAGATGGTGCGATTACCGATGTGAATTTTGCCACCGAGAAAATGACAGGGTTTACTAAAAAACAACTTATTGGCACTGATTTTTCAGATTGTTTTACTGAGCCTCAACGGGCAATAGTGGGCTATATAGAGGCTTATCAAAAAGGCAGTATTCGAGATTATTTTTTAGAGATAAAACACAAAGCGGGTTACTCTACGCCTGTTATATATAATGCTACAGTTTACAAAGACCCTCAAGGGCATGTGCTAGGCGTATTTGCCACAGTCAGAGATATAAGCCTGCAAATAGAAACTGAAAATAAACTAAGCATAGCACTGGATGCGTCGAATAAATCAAATAAAGAACTTAAAAATAAGCTGATAATTAATCAACAGCTTAATCAACAGTTAAAGTTAATTGCTTCTGTTTTTAATTCCAGTGATCCGATTATGATTACCAATGAAAAGACTGAAATTATAAAAGTAAATAAAGCATTTAAAGTTCTAACAGGTTATGAGGAGCAAGAGTTACTGGGTGAAAAACCCTCGTTATTTCATAGTGGCAGGCAAGATAAATCATTTTATGAAAATATATGGATGGAAATACAGGAAAAAGGACGGTGGGCAGGAGAGATCACTAACCGTAAAAAAAATGGTGATTTATTTCTTGCCTGGCTGAGTATTAGTCAAATTAAAGATAATGCAGGAAATGTGGTTAATTATTTCTCCCACCTTAATGATATAACCCAATATAAAAATACGCAATCTGCGTTAACGCGTCGATTGAATATGGAAGAACTGATCTCTGAAATTGCCATACAAGTACTTGGCTCTAATAATAAAAAGGTTAATGAGACAATAAATAACTGTTTAATGTTATTGGGGAGGGAGTTATTAGCTGATTATTGTTGTTTGTTACGGATTGATAATAATTTTAAGTTTTATAAATCGCATGAATGGTGTATAGAAGGGCTTGAGTCAGAGATAACTGGCTTATTAAATATAACGACTGAAAAGTCGTTCTTTCTACTTAATGAATATTTATTTATGCCACAGGTCATTAAAATTGATGATATTGATGATGTTGGTGATGTTGGTGATATTGATGACAGGTTAGTTA
>CAYMPX010000066.1:0-3826 GCA_964392135.1 uncultured Methylomarinum sp. | reverse complement strand
ATTGATGATATTGATGATGTTGGTGATGTTGGTGATATTGATGACAGGTTAGTTAAGGCAATTTCAGAACAACTGGAATGGAGAGGAAAAAAAATACAATCATTATTAATTGTACCCATATCTGATAGTGATAATGGTTGGACGTTTTTGGCTTTAGCTCGCATGAAAGAAAAGAGAGCGTGGCGACATGAAGATATTTCTTTACTTAAAGTCACAGCAAATATTTTTTATTTAGCGCTCTATCGCCAAGAAATTGAGCAAGAAAATCGCAGGTTATTAACGAATATTATTTCTACTCAAGAGAAAGAACGTCGCTACTTAGCGCAAGAATTGCATGATGAAATGGGGCAGTTGTTAACAGCTATGCATATGGATGCCAGTTATTTACAAACATTTGAAAGTATTAAACAGGATAAAGATGCTTTTGAAAGGGTAGTCGCTATTGATAAATTATCCACTAAAGTAATCTCCAGGCTTCGAATTACAACGCGACGCATAAGAACTGCAACCTTGGATCAGCTGGGGCTAGTTGCTGCGATAAAAGAACTGCTCACTGACTGGAAAACATATAACCACTCTATTATTGTTACGCTTAGCCTGGTTGATCAAATTGATAAAGTCAGTGAAGATGTTATGTTGACCTTTTATCGCGCCTTACAGGAAGGGTTAACCAATATTTCCAAGTATGCAAAAGCAAACAATGTGTACATTTGTTTAGATGAGCTAAATGACAATGGGCGAAAATTATTGCGATTAATCTTATCGGATGATGGCATCGGAATAATAACGAAACATAAAAGGCAAGAGGGTTCAGGATTATTGGGAATGAAAGAACGCGTTAGGGCGGTGGAGGGCACGATTAATATTGCCCCAAATAAAAATAACAGGGGAATCAGGATTGAGATTAAAGTGCCACTGGGTTAGAGTGTAAGGTTGTGCTGTGGGTCAAAGCTGTTGTTTCCTCGCCTTCTCTCTGGAAACGATGAAAATATGCGATGACTTATGGAGTGATTAATATCTAGGAAGAGAGGGGTTAGCCTCGTCTCCAACAAGCAAAAAATCACTCTTAGATCCAGAGGTTGTCACAGTTGATCTTTTAATAACTGCTGAAAATCTTCTATATTTAACGCGCTATGGAACAAAAAACCTTGCCCAATATCACAGCTTTCCTGCTTAAGAATATCCGCTTGCCATTGTTGTTCTATACCTTCAGCAACGACTTTAATATTCATTCCATGAGCCATCGCTATAATAGCTTTGATAACCTCAGTTTGTCCATCAATTTGCATGTCAAAAATAAATGAACGGTCAATTTTGATGGTGTCAACAGGGAAAAGGTGTAGATAACTGAGTGATGAATAGCCAGTACCAAAATCATCAATTGATAAGGAAATGTTGTGATCAGCCAGTATGTTGAGTGTTAATAAATTCGTTGCCGCATTTTTCATCAACACAGATTCTGTCAGTTCAAACTCAACATGCTGATTTAAGGTTTTATCAGAAAAATAATGTTTTAGGGTATTGATAATGTTTGACTGATTAAATTGCCGCGCACTCAGATTAAGCACTAATTTAAACTGTTCAGGTATTAACCCTTGCGTTTTCCAGCGCTGTAAGTTTTTACTAAACTGTTCAAATAACCAATCGCCTATCACTAAAATTTGTCCAGTCTCCTCAGCCAGGGGAATAAATTCGCTGGATGAAATATAACCTTTTGTTTTATGCTGCCAGCGCATTAATGCTTCTGCACCGATTAAACGACCTGTTTGCAAACAGACTTGTGGCTGATAAGCCAGGGATAATTCATTATGAGCGATAGCCGTTCTTAAATCAGATTCCAGTTCAAGTCGATACATTGCCTGTTCATTCATGACTTGAGTATAAAACTGATAATTATTTTTACCCCGCGTTTTAGCATTATACATAGCGGTATCCGAATTTTTCAGCAAGCTTTTCATGGTTTCACCATCATGCGGTGATATAGCGATACCAATACTAAAAGAAACGCAGATTTTATGGGTGTCTAACTGAAACGGTTGTTCCAGCGTTTTTAATAATCGACTGGCAATATTACCTGCCATTTCTTCATTAACAATATCCGATAAAAAGACGGTAAATTCATCACCGCCTAAGCGCCCTAAATCAAAACGATTAATATTCATTGAATTGATACGGAATACTTTATCCTGCAGTAGGTTATTGTTCTTTCTGTGGCTTACCGCTTTATATTCCGTTTCTTGTTCTACCGTACGCACACAGCATTGTAATCTTTCAGCAACTTCACAGAGAAGTATGTCGCCAATATCATGCCCCAAAGTATCATTAATCCGTTTAAAATCATCCAGGTCAATAAATAACAGGGCAGATAATAGATTGTAACGTTTATTGGTGGTTAAAATTTCGTCTAGTACTGTTAAAAAAGATTCGCGATTCATTAAGCCCGTTAGCGAATCATAATAGGCTAACTCTCTGATCTTATTTTCAGAATTATGACGCTCAGTAATATCCTGTAAGGTGCCCATGTAATCAATGACTTGATTGGTCGAATTTTTAATCACACAACCTAAGTGAGAAATGATTTTTTCTGAGCCACCTTCCGTAATTAAGCCATGCTCTAATTCAAAATTGACTTGATGATTAAGACACGCCTCTAGCACTTGCTGAACCCTTTCCAGGTCTTGTTCAGGTATTCGGTTTAAAAATTGTGGCAGATTAAACATGGACACTTGTTGAGAGCGGCAATCTAAAATCTCATAGATGGTATCAGACCAGCTAAATAACTGGTTGACAGGGTTATAGTACCAGTTGGCAATTTTGGCAAATTCTTGTGCTTTTTTTAGTCTGTTTTCACTGAAAATTAAAGATAAATAAAGCTCATGACTGCGTAACATATATTGAATGCGGTAATTTAACAGCGTCCAGTTGATTGGTTTATTGGAGAAATCAGTAGCACCCACTTGATAGGCATTTTGAATTGATTGATAGTCATCTTTTTCGGTAACAAATAAAATAGGCTGGTCGATGGGCTTGGCATAATTACGCAAATAGCGACAGACTTCAACACCTGTCATATCGGGCAGTTCATAGTCTAACAGCAGGAGGTCAGGTGAGTGTTTGAGAGTCGTTTGAATACCTGCTTTACCTGTACTCGCGCTTAAAACCTGATAGCCATTTCGGGATAAGTGTTTATCAGCTAATAGATGAAAGGTCGGGTCGTCATCAATAATCAAAATGGTATAGCTATTATCTGTTTTCAAGTCGATCACCTAATCTTTAAGAAAATGTTGGTAAGCATTTTTAACCTGTTGATATTCTTTATTGTAAAACTGAAAATATTGCTTAAATCCAGCCCTTGCTTCATTAACTGTCTCAATGTCTTGTAGATAGACGTATTCATATTTCACTGTACGCCAAATCGTTCTACAAAGATATTGTCCAATGCGCGACCACGCCCGTCCATGCTGACTTTTTCTCCCTTATCCAGCAAGGGGTGGCAGCAATAATAGCTAACAATCCCATTACTTTTGGCAATAGTAATGATTTGATTTTATAGCCAGGCTAAATATGCAGTTCCTTGCTTGGTTTTATTACTTATTCCACTTTGCCAAATTCATTACAATATTCTTTCATGCATGTTCCTTAGCAGCTGATGTGATGCACGTCCTAGATAGAATAAGAGCTGTGTCGGCTATAAAAATTGTAAGCCATTGATTTATAATTACTAGTTAGTAGAATCTGTTAGTAACTTTTGATTAGAATACATAAGTTGAGTTAATTAAGATTGGGAAGATGTCACTTTTATTGAGTGCATTTTTCCTAAATGACT
>CAYMPX010000065.1:0-12253 GCA_964392135.1 uncultured Methylomarinum sp. | reverse complement strand
TATTTTCTGTTTTCTAAATCAAAAATGTCCTTAATTTATGCTGAAACTGTAAATTCTATAAAAACATATTTTTCAAAAAAACCTGGTTTTTCATAACTATTTGATTTAAATGTATAAATTAATTTAGAAATATAAGGTTACCCTCCGCTCAATGTGAGTATAAATATAATATTTAGATAAGAGGTTTTATTATTAGCATTTCCCCCATAACTCTTAGAGAATTCGAGCTGTTTCGTCATTTGATTTATGACCATGCGGGTATTGCCCTGACTGCAGAAAAAAAGGTCATGGTTGCAAGTCGTCTGGCTAAACGATTAACTTATTTTGGCTTATCTGATTATGGACAATATTTTCAGTTAGCGACCAGCTCCAATTATCCAGATGAATTTCAAATGATGGTTAATATTTTAACCACGAATGAAACGTATTTTTTTAGGGAACCCAAACATTTTGAATTTTTTCGGGATAGTATTTTAAAACTTTGGCGAGGCGATAGCTTTAGCGTTTGGAGTGCTGCCAGTTCAACAGGAGAAGAAGCTTATACTCTTGCAATGGTAATGGCTGAAACTTTGGGAATGCGAAAGTGGGATGTTTTTGGTTCTGATTTAAGTACCAAGGTTTTAAATGCAGCTACAACGGGTGTTTATTTAATGGACAGGCTGGAGCATATGGAGCCTGCGTTATTGAATAAGTACTGTTTGAAAGGTGTGCGTTCGCAGGCGGGTACTTTTCGGGTTGATGACAAGTTAAGAGCAAGAGTTCATTTTGGACAGGTTAATTTAATGCAACCGTTACCAAAAAATATTGGCTCGTTTGATGTGATTTTTTTACGCAATGTATTAATCTATTTTGATCAGCAAACTAAAAAACATGTGGTGGAACGAATCGCTACCGCATTAAAGCCCGGAGGCTATTTCTTTATTAGTCATTCAGAAAGTTTGCATCGAGTGACTGATCACTTGGAAATGGTCAAACCTTCTATTTTTATAAAAAGATGAAGCGACTGCCATTCAAGCATACTCAGCGGATTATTATTGACCCGGGTGAGTTTTATGTTAGTTCAAAACAGGAAGTTATTTCAACATTGCTCGGTTCATGTGTTGCCGCTTGTCTCTATGATCCTGTGAATAAAATTATTGGCATGAATCATTTTTTATTAGCTTATCGACATCACGCACACAATATGCCATTGATTGAAACCGAGGAAGGACGATACGGCATGTATGCTATGGAATTACTGATTAATGAAATGATGAAAAAAGGAGCCAGTAAATTAAATTTAAAGGCAAAATGTTTCGGTGGTGGAAATGTTTTACGTTTAAGGGAAGATAAAGGAAATAAACAGACAGTTGGCAATGTTAATAGTGAGTTTATTAAGGTCTTTTTAAAGCAAGAAAAAATCCCTTTGATAGGGGCTAGTCTGGGTGGGGATTTTGGACGTAATGTTCATTTTGTGGGTGATGATTTTTCTGTTTATGTGAAAAAAATTGAAACGAATCAAATCAAACAGTTAGAGCAAGAAGAACGGCGGTTTTGGAGGAAAAGTATTGATGAATATGAGCAGACTCAAAGTCAGACTGATTTTTGGTAATTGTAGCAAGCCTATGCTTTATCTGAATAAATAAGGAAAAGAAATAATGGCAGATATAAAAGTATTTTTAGTTGATGATTCAGCGGTTGTAAGACAGGTTTTAACAAGTTTATTGGATAGTGTGACGGGTATTAAGGTGATTGGTTCAGCTTCTGATCCTATTTTTGCCCAAAAAAAGATAGAGGGTAATTGGCCTGATGTAATCGTTTTGGATATTGAAATGCCACGAATGGATGGCGTGACATTTCTTAAAAAATTAATGCATGAACATCCTACGCCGGTAGTGATTTGCTCAACATTAACTGCAAAAGGCGCTGAAGTGACTATGCAGGCAATGAGTGCGGGTGCGGTAGATATTATTACTAAGCCAACGGTTAATTTAAAAGGTTTTTTGCAAGAATCTAAAGGCATGATTGCTGATGCAGTAAAAGGGGCGGCTCGGGCTCGGATGGGTAAAATGAAACCTCTTTCACATGCTCCACTGCAAATTAAACCCAAACTGACTGCTGACGCAGTGATTGCAGCGTCTCATATGCAGCAGCCTATGTATCAGTCTACCGATAGAGTTATTTCTATCGGTACCTCAACAGGAGGGACTCAGGCATTGGAAGCGATATTAACCCAATTACCAAAAACGGCGCCAGGTATTATTGTAGTTCAGCATATGCCAGAGGCATTTACAGCCGCTTTTGCAGCAAGGCTGGATAGTATTTGTCAGGTAACAGTTAAAGAGGCAGTCAGTAATGACAGGGTAATGCCTGGACTGGTATTAATTGCGCCTGGTGGTAAGCATATGCTGCTAAGACGTAGTGGTGCTCAGTATCGTGTAGAAGTGAAAGATGGACCATTAGTGAGTCGTCATAAGCCTTCGGTAGATGTTTTATTTCGTTCAACATCGCAAGCCGCCGGAAAAAATGCGATTGGTATTATTATGACTGGTATGGGAGATGATGGTGCCAAAGGCATGAAAGAATTACATGATGCGGGAGCATTAACGGTTGCTCAGGATGAGGCATCTTGTGTGGTTTACGGAATGCCAAAAGAAGCGGTAAAAGCAGGCGGTGTTGATGGTGAATTGGGGTTGTCATTTATACCTGAACTGATTGTTCAGTCACCTAATCGAGAAACTTTTTTACGAAAAAACGCAGGGAATTATAATTTATAATATCATTATTTGGTTAGCAACTTAAGATAGGATAGCTAGTAACGCTAAATAACCACATTATATGTATCAGGATTTTATCTTACGCCAATGGCGTGTCTGGCCCCCTCAGGAAAATAATGCAGCCATAACTCAGGCAGAGTTACTTTCTGTTATCCCCAAAATGTTAAAACGGCGTTTAAGCCCATTAGCCCGCACCGTGTTTTGTGCGGCAAGCCAGTGTATTGGTGGAAATAAACAAATTGCCAGTGTTTTTAGCTCAACACATGGTGAGCTGGCTAAATCATTTAAAATGATGCAAATGATTGAAGCAGGTGAGGACATTTCACCGACTGCATTTAGTTTATCGGTACATAATGCCATTGCCGGTTTGTTTTCTATGGTCTATAAAAACAAGCAGCCGACCACGGTGGTTGCACCAGGAGAAGAAGGCATCGCAGCTGCTTTTATTGAAGCCATGGGATTGTTACAGGAAGGGGCAGAGGAAGTGTTGATGGTGTTGTATGATGAACCCTTAGTCGACTTTTATCCTTCTGAGCCTTTTCAGCTATCAACTGACAACACTTGTGCCATAGCCCTAAGAGTTTCAAAAACAGGTGTGGGTATACCCTTACGATTTAGTTGTCAGCAAGCAATAGCAGATGATGGTGAGCAGCCCTTACAAATCCCTTTATTCATCGATTTTCTAGCAGAACCTCAAAAAAGTTTAATTATACATACAGCCAGGCATAGCTGGCTCTGGGAAAAACCATGAGACAGTCCATTAATTATTATTGGCGATTATTTGCCACTGCGCTTAGTTTTTTTTGTTTTGGCTTGGGTGGCTTTTTATTATGGATCGTGGTGTTTCCATTATTGCGTTTTTTTTCTAAAGATCCACATCAGAAACAGCAATACGCACAATACTGTGTACATTACAGCTTTTACTTTTTTATCGGTTTAATGCATAAACTAGGCATTATGACTTATGAAATAAAAGGTCTGGAAAAGCTGAATAGACCGGGTCAATTAATCATTGCTAATCATCCAGGTTTGATTGATATTGTCTTTTTAATTAGCCGAATACCCGCTGCAAACTGTATTGTTAAAGAACAGCTGTGGCATAATCCTTTTACTAAGGGGGCGGTGATTAATGCGGGGTATATCAGTAATGGTAATTCTGAAAAAATGATCAGCCAATGTGTCGCTTATTTAAAATCAGGTGGCAATATGATTATCTTTCCCGAAGGGACGCGGACAATCGCAGGTAATGATTATAAATTTCAACGCGGTGCAGCACGCATTGCATTACAGGCTGGTGCGATTGTAACCCCTGTGACCTTAAGCTGTTATCCCGGTACCTTAACCAAAGCCGAAAAATGGTATCAAATTCCAGAACGTCGATTTCATTTGGCAATGCAGGTCGGGGATGATATGGTGCTGGACAATTTTATAGCGATGGAACCTAAAACCATTGCAGTACGCAAATTTAATCGCTATTTACAGGATTATTTTAGAAAGGAACGTGAACGATATGAGCAGTATGGAAAATGAATTAAAACAGTTAATTATTGATTCATTGGATTTAGAAGATTTAACGGTTGAAGAGATTGATAGTCAGGAAACTTTGTTTAATGAAGGGTTAGGGTTGGATTCGATTGATGCACTTGAATTAGGTTTAGCAATTAGAAAAAAATATAATGTTCGGATTGATGCGGAAAAAGATGATGTGGTGACTATATTTTCTTCGGTTGCTGCATTAGCTAAATTTATTGAATCTGAACAGGGTTAACAGAAATATGAAGAGTCATGATGATGTTTTGCAGCTAATTAAACAAATTATGCTGGAAATGTTTGAGGTTGAACAAGAACGGGTGGTTTTGGATGCCCGCTTGAATGAAGACCTGGATTTTGACAGTATTGATGCAGTGGATATGATGGTGACGTTAAAGGAAATAACCGGCAAAGCGGTCAAACCCGAAGATTTTAAAAATGCACGTACTATTGGTGATGTGGTAGAGGCGATTTATAAGCTGATTAATGAGTAAGGAACGCCGTTGGGTGGTTGGCATTATTGGTTTTTTAACGATTCTTTACCCTCTCGGGGTTTATTTTGGCATCCAGTATTTTGAACCCTGGGTTATTGCTATTGGGTTATCCGTATTGCTAGTGCTTAAACTGATTATTGCACCCGCTGATAAACAGTGGAGCCAATGCTTATTACTTGCGGGTATTAGTTTTTGTGCTTTAGCTGTCTGGAATAATAACCTGATTACCTTACGCTTTTATCCTGTATTGATTAATATTGGTTTTTTTATTGTTTTTTTTAGTAGTTTGTTTTCCTCTCAGCCTGTTATTGAACGTTTAGCCAGGTTACAACATCCCAATTTACCTGATCAAGGTATCCGCTACACTCGCAATGTTACTATTATTTGGTCGATTTTTTTTATTATTAACGGGGTAGCTGCAACCATCACAGCGCTCTGGTGCAGTTTTTCTAACTGGAGTTTATATAATGGGTTGATTGCTTATCTATTAATGGGCTTGTTAATGGGAAGTGAGTATTTAGTCAGGATAAGGACACAAGCCCATGTACGCTAAACTTTCTCAAGTCGCCCTGTGTTCGGATACTCAGATTAATGTTGCCGTTTATAAAGGACAATTAATCAATAGTGTACAATTTAATGCCGATGTTCAGGCATTGGCTAATGCACTTTGCCATCTTAACGCTGAGCAGTTTGCTTTATATTATGAGGAAGCCTACGAATTTAGTGTGGCTCTGTTTGCTTTGTTACACATGGGTAAGAGCGTCTGGATAGCGGCTAATAATAAAGCACTAACGGCCGAGAAACTCACCGAACAGGGCTGTTTATTATTGGGTGATTGGCAAGGTAAATCGTTATTAATTGATTCGAATCAAAGCAGTCAAATCACATTGCAGCCACTGGATAGTAACAAAAAGTCATTGGTGATTTTTACCTCAGGTTCTAGTGGATTCGCCAAAGCAATTTCTAAATCATTGCAACAATTTCAATCTGAGATTGAGACTTTAGACGATTATTGGGGCAATAGTCTGGGGCAAGCTCAGGTCTTGGCGACAGTCAGTCATCAGCATATTTATGGTTTGTTATTTCGTATTCTCTGGCCATTAGCCGCAGGGCGTTGTTTCCATAGTCAAATGTATCTGAGTCCTGAACCTTTATTAAAAGCAGCGCGTCATATTTCAGCCTGCTGGGTTGCCAGCCCTGCACAATTAAAACGCCTGGATGAATTTACCCCTTGGTTATCCATGGCAAAATTAGCCATTATTTTTAGTTCGGGTGGCGCGTTGCCAAAAGCGGCTGCCACACAAATACAGGACTGTTGTCAGCATAAGGTTTTAGAAATTTATGGCAGTTCAGAAACAGGCGGTATTGCCTGGCGAAAAATAGTTGATGATGATTTATGGACTGTATTTGCAGGTATTACTGTCACAGTTGATCAACACGGTATCAGTTATTTAAGCTCGCCTTATTTAGCTGAAGAATCAGCGATTGCCCTGGATGATAAAATCAACCGGGTTGAAGAGGGACGTTTTGCATTGTCAGGGCGGTTTGATCGTATGGTCAAAGTGGAAGAAAAACGTTTATCGCTGGATGAGTTAGAACAAAACCTGAACGCATACTTATGGATAGAACAATCATATACTTTGCTATTAGCAGGTCAACGTGACAAGGTTGCGGCAATGATAGTCTTGAGTGATGCAGGAACAGCGTATCGACAGCAACAGGGAAGGGCGGCGCTGATTAAAATGTTAAGAAAGCAATTAATGCAAAGTTTTGAAACGGTGGTATTACCTAAAAAATGGCTGTTTCTGCACTCTTTGCCATTAACGTCGCAAGCTAAAGTCAATCGCGAATTGTTAGAACAATTGTTAACTATGGATTCTAGCCGTTTTCCGCAAGTTTTAGATGTTGATTATCAAAATGATACGGTTGAGCTGCAATTACGGGTACTCCCCGGCTTAATTTATTTTGAGGGGCATTTCCCCGAACACCCTATTCTACCCGGTGTTACCCAATTAGCCTGGGCGGAACATTTTGCTAAAATTTTCTTTAATATCAGTCAACCTTTTTTAGGCATGGAAGTGGTTAAGTTTAAGAAAATTATTCGTCCCAACGCTATTATTCAGATGAAACTTCACTGGAAAACTAACAGCAGTAAATTGTATTTTGAGTTACGTTCGCTGAATGATTCACACAGTTCTGGCCGACTGGTTTATGGTGAACAGAGATGAAAGTCTGTGTGATAGTCCCTGTTTATAATCACCATCATGCAATTAAGCCGGTGGTTGAACAGCTAAAAGCCTTGGCTCTCAGCTGTTTTTTGATTAATGATGGTAGCTCGCCCGAGTGTTCAACTGTTTTACAAAAAATTGCAATGCAAGAAAGAGACTGGTTAACGCTATATGAAAGGCAAGAAAATGGAGGGAAAGGAGCGGCAGTTATCGATGGCTTTAAGTTAGCGATTACTCAGGGTTTTAGTCATGCGATTCAAGTCGATGCCGATGGACAACATAACTTTGCTGATATTGTGCGTTTTATTAATGCGAGTGAGCAGTACCCCGATAGATTAATTTTGGGACAGCCTTGTTTTGATGCCTCAGTGCCTAAGAAAAGACTGTATGGTAGAAAGTTTACCAATTTATGGATAGGGATCAATACCCTGTCTTTTGCTATTAAAGACGGGCTGTGTGGTTTTCGTTGTTATCCTTTGGTTGCGGTTGATCGCTTATTAAAATCAGTGACTATTGCTCAGCGAATGGATTTTGATATAGATATAGTGGTGCGTTTATATTGGCAGGGACTGGATATAATTAATATACAGACCGCAGTACAATACCCGATTGATGGTGTATCTCATTTTAACATGTTGCAGGATAACCTGATGATTTCTAAAAAACATGCGCAACTTTTTGTCGGCATGTTATTACGTTTGCCTAAATTGTTAATGAGGCAGTTAGCATGAGTCATTGGTCTCAAATAAAGGAGCGGGGAATTGTCTGGGGTATGCGCTTTCTGTTGAAAGTTTATTTGATATTTGGGCGTAAAGTCTTACAGGTTTTTTTGTACCCCGTGGTCAGTTATTATTGGTTGATTAATGCTAAAGGTCGCGCCGCCAGTCAGGACTATTTACAAAGAGTCGTGGCTTATCAAAGTGATTTAACAATTAATACTGATTTAAAAGGCAGTTATCAGCATTTCATTAGTTTTGCCAATGCGCTGATAGATAAACTGGCTGCATGGAGTGGTTCTATCACACGTAAAGATGTGGAATATCATGGGCGAGAGGCGATAATAGCGCATATAGATCAAGGGCAGGGCGTTTTAATGCTGGGTTCTCATTTAGGCAATTTAGAGGTTTGCCGCGTCATTGCCAAATTAAGAACCAAGGTTACTATTAATGTCCTGGTGCATACTAAACATACCGAAAAATTCAATACTTTACTGAATAAATATGCCGATTCTACAACACTCAATTTAATCCAGGTAACTAGTGTCAATGCAGCAACCGCTGTGTTATTGCAGGACAAAATAGCAGCGGGTGAGCTGGTTATTATCGCAGCAGATAGAACCCCTGTGAGTGGCATGGGTAGAGTAGCTCAGGCTAATTTTTTAGGCTATCCGGCATCCTTTCCGCAAGGGCCTTTTATACTGGCATTATTATTAAAATGCCCGGTGTATACTTTATTTTGTCTAAAACAGAATGATAAACAAGTGATTTACTTTGATCATTTTACTGCGGGTTTGGAATTTTCAAGAAAACAACGCTCAGCCGCCATACAACAGTGTGTGGATGCTTATGCAGAAAGGTTACAACATTATTGTGTTAAAGCACCTTTACAGTGGTTTAATTTTTATGATTTCTGGCAAATAAAGGATGAGTAAACAGACAGTGATAGTCAAAGGACAAGCATTAACCATTGAGCAGATCTGTGCGGTTGCAGAGCAAACACAAAGGCTTGTTTTAAGTGATGAAAGCAGCTTTGTAGATAGAATTAACAAGGGGGCTGAGTTTATAGATACCTTGTTACAAGAAGAAGGCTGTGTTTATGGCGTTACCACAGGGTATGGTGATTCTTGTAATATTTCTATTCCTTTACAGAATGTCGCCGAATTGCCTAAGCATCTCTACACCTTTCATGGTTGTGGATTGGGAAATTATTTTGATCCACAGCAAACACGGGCTATTTTGGCGGTACGCTTAAATAGTCTGGCGCAAGGTTTTTCGGGGGTGCGTTATTTGTTATTACAGCAGATAACACAATTGTTAACACACAATATATTGCCATTAATCCCCGAAGAAGGTTCAGTCGGTGCCAGTGGCGATTTAACACCTTTATCTTATGTTGCAGCGGTATTAACCGGTGAAAGAGAAGTAATTTATCAGCATGAAATGCTAGCGACAGAGGCTGTTTTTAAACAGCTGAAAATAATGCCATTAACCTTAAAGCCTAAAGAAGGTCTGGCTATCATGAATGGTACGGCAGTGATGACAGCGGTCGCCTGTCTAGCTTATCAGCGAGCGGCTTATTTGTCGCAATTATGCACCCGAATGACCAGTCTGGCTTCTGTTGCATTACAAGGCAATGCCTATCATTTTGATGAAAAATTATTCTCGGTTAAACCGCATAAGGGTCAAATAAAAGTCGCAAAATGGTTAAGAAATGATCTGCAACTGTCAAAAGAAGCACCAAGGAATGACAGTCGTTTACAGGATCGTTATTCCCTGCGCTGTGCGCCACATGTTATTGGGGTGTTAGAAGACAGTTTGCCGTGGTTTAGGCAATTTATAGAGAACGAACTCAATAGTGCCAATGATAATCCGATTATCGATGCGGAAGGTGAACATGTATTACATGGCGGGCATTTTTATGGCGGGCATATCGCCTTTGCTATGGATAGCATGAAAACAGGGGTAGCCAATCTGGCAGACTTAATGGATAGACAGATGGCCCAATTAATGGACACCAAGTTTAATCATGGTTTACCGGCTAATTTATCCGGTGCATCAGCTGACCAGGCCATGCTGAATCATGGTTTTAAAGCGGTACAAATTGCGGTATCAGCGTGGACGGCAGAAGCTCTAAAAAACACCATGCCAGCCAGTGTGTTTTCACGCTCTACCGAGTGCCATAATCAAGATAAAGTCAGTATGGGTACTATTGCTGCCAGAGACTGTATACGAGTTTTAGAATTAACCGAACAAGTAGCCGCAGCCATGTTAATCGCTGTGGTACAAGGCGTTGAGTTGCGTGGTAACAATGCGCTATTAAGTCCTGAGTTAAAAGAAACCCTGGCAGAAGTGAGAGAAAAATTTAGTTGTTTAACAACAGATCGAGCTTTAGATAAGGAATTACGACTTTGTATCGCGTTGATACGTCAACGACACTGGAGTCTTTATGAATAAAGTCATTATTGCCTGCGAAGTTGAAATTGAAGTCCCTTTCTTTGATGTCGATTTAATGGAAATTGTCTGGCATGGTCACTATGTAAAATACTTTGAAGTGGCGCGTTGCGTATTGTTAGATAAGATTGGTTACAATTATATGCAAATGCGAGAATCAGGCTACACATGGCCGGTGATTGATATTCGACTACGCTATGCAAAATCCGCTAAATTTGGGCAAAAAATTATTGTACATGCAGAGCTTGTCGAATGGGAAAACCGTCTAAAAATTAATTATCGAATTGTCGATAAATTAACCGGAACACGGTTAACCCGAGGATATACCTGTCAAGTTGCCGTAGAAATAGCAAGTGAAGAAATGTGTTACGAATCACCAACTATCTTATGGGAAAGGCTAGGGATCAAACAAGGTTGCCCGGAATGACTGAATTTGATACGCACTTCGTAGGAGCATCCGCCCTCGGCGTGAGCTTAGCAAATGCTAAAGTTGGTAAGGCGATTTTCACAATGGCTTATTTTGTCTTGCTAGTTGTTGATGAAATTAAGCTATGAGTCATTATGATGTCATTGTAGTTGGCAGTGGTATCGGTGGATTAACTGCAGCCGCACTACTCGCCAAATCAGGAAAATCGGTTCTAGTATTAGAAGCGCATGATCGTCCTGGTGGATATGCCCACGGTTTTAAACGTAAAAAATACCAATTCGATTCAGGGGTACACTTAATTAGTGGTTGTGGCGCGCAAGGATACAGGGGTGGACAAGTTATCTACAAAACCCTGCAAACCCTGGATATGCTGGATGAGATTGAGTTTATTAATATCAATCCGTTTAGCCATACCCATTACCCCGAATTAAGCATAGCCTTACCTCAAACAATAAAGGCATTTGTACAAGTCCTTGCAAAACAGTTTCCAGAGCAAAGGCAAGGACTACAAACGTTAACAGAATTATGCCTGCAAGTTTCAGAAGAAATAACCATTGTTGATGAGTTAATGACAGAACTGGATATAGAGCAAGCGCAAAAATTAATGCCTGCTTTATTCCAATATCGAAAATCCACATTAGCAGAGGTTGCCTGTCAATTTATAACTGACCCTGAATTGCTGGGTGTATTTGCCAGTAACTGGCCTTATTTAGGTTTGCCTCCCTCTAAGGTCTCTTTTGTTTACTGGAGCAGTATGTTGATCGGTTACATGGTAGATGGCGGCTATTATTGTAAAGGCGGCTTTCAGTCACTGGCCAACACCTTGGTAAAAGGCTTGCAGCGTTATGGCGGTAATATTCAATACAAGTCAATCGTTGACACAATCATCATAGAAAATGCACAAGTAGCAGGAATTATTGTTAAAGGTAAACGCATTAATGCGCCTGTCGTTATATCCAATGCCGATATTCGTCAAACTGTATTTAACATGGTGGGAGAACAGTATTTCCCCTCGCGTTATCTACAGCGAATGAAAAAAATGCAACATTCCTTATCTATTTTTTCTGTTTATATCGCAACCGATTTAGACTTAAAAGCTATGGGAATAGGGCATGAATTATTTTGTTACAGTGATTTTGATCATGACAAAAATTTTGCCAGAACACAGCAAGGTGATATTACATGGATCAGTATAACCGCTCCGACATTAGTTGACCCAAATTTGGCGCCCACAGGTGAGCATCTATTAATGTTAACCACACTATTGCCTTATCAGGCAGTAGATTCATGGAAACAAGCAAAGTCCAAATTTATACAAGACATGTTACAAATTGCTGCTAAAACAATCCCAAATCTGGAAAACCATATCTTATATATAGAGGGTGGAACGCCAGCAACCATGCAACGCTACACCCGGAATTATCAAGGTGCAGCGTATGGCTGGGATGTAACCCCCAGACAAGTAGGAACGGCAAGAATACAAAATCAATCACCAATAAAGGGCTTGTATTTTGCAGGTCACTGGAGCTCGCCGGGGGGTGGTGTCTATGGTGTGAGTGTTTCGGGTATGCAAGCAGCACAGAAAGTGTTGGGTGTTAGCAAACCGTCTGATTTGTGGCAGGATATTCTGTTTAACGCCTAACTACAA
>CAYMPX010000064.1:0-12492 GCA_964392135.1 uncultured Methylomarinum sp. | reverse complement strand
ACACTTACTTTCACCACAATTCAAACACGTCATACAACCATCCATCAACACCATGGCTTTGGTACTACATTTAACACAGAGAACCGCTTTTTCAGGGAAGCTATTATCAGTATCAGCTGAAGATGTTCCATGCTTTGCTTCAAATTCCTGGCGTTTTCCTGCTAGATACTGCTTTTGGTGATCGCTCATTTCTTCTGATTTGATCAAGCCGATAAACTTCATATGGGATTCAATCGCAGAGCCAATTTCTGCTACCAAAGAAGGCATAAATACCCCTCCTTTCTTGAAATACCCCCCTTTGGGATCGAACACCGCTTTCATCTCTTCCACCAGAAAAGTAACATCCCCACCCTTACGAAAAACGGCCGATATTACCCGGGTTAAAGCCAACACCCATTGGAAGTGTTCCATATTTTTCGAGTTGATAAACACTTCATAAGGACGGCGCTCTTCATGCTCTGTTCCCATGTTTAACACCATGTCATTAATGGTGATATACAAGGCATGTTCTGATTGCGGAGTTTTAATTTTATAGGTAGAACCTAATAACACTTCGGGACGCTCTACATTTTCATGCATACTTTCCAGAGCCGCTTGTTGTTGTTCTATTTCAGCCGCTTTATCCGCTTCGTTAATTACTTTGTAAGCAACGATTTTTTTTGTAATTGTATGTGTCATTAGAATTTACCGTAATAGCCTTCTTTTAATGCATCGAACAGATTGGCTGCAGTATGCATTTCACCATCGTATTCTATTTCTTCATTCCCTTTCACTTCGATGACATGACCATCTTCCAGGGTAAATTGATAGGTTGTTTTTTCCAGGTCGTCTTCTTTGACTAATACCCCTTGAAACACTTCAGGATTAAAGCGGAAAGTGGTACAGCCTTTTAAGCCTTTATCATAAGCATATTCATAGATAGACTTAAAATCTTCATAAGGAAAATCGGTCGGTACGTTGGCTGTTTTTGAGATAGAGGAATCTATCCATATTTGTGCAGCCGCTTGTACATCAACATGCTGTTTGGGGGTAACTTCATCTGCCGAGATAAAATAGTCTGGCAGTTGATTTTTAGCATCGTCACTAAAAGGCATGGCATCTGCATTGATTACTGCTCTGTAGGCTAACAGTTCAAAAGAAAACACATCAACTTTTTCTTTGGTTTTTTTGCCTTCACGAATAATATTACGCGAATAGTGATGCGCAAAACTGGGCTCTATGCCATTACTGGCGTTATTTGCTAATGATAAGGAGATTGTACCCGTCGGTGCAATTGAGCTGTGATGGGTAAATCGAGCGCCTTGTTCTATCAGTGCCTGTACTAATTCTGGCTCTTCCTGGGCTAATTGCTGCATATAGCGACTGTATTTTGCATGCAATACTTTACCCGGAATTTTATCGCCTTTTTTGTAGCCATCGGCTTGCATTTCCGGGCGTTTGTGTAACATCTCACCGGTTACCGTGAATTCTTGTTCCAATGTGGGCGCTGCGCCCTTCTCTTTTGATAATTCCAAGCCTGCTTTCCAGCCTTCTATCGCTAATATTTTGGTGATTTCTTCGGTCATTTCTAACGATTTTTCACTGCCATATTTTAAACCTAACATCGTAAGCGTCGAACCAAGACCTAAATAGCCCATGCCATGCCGGCGTTTTCCAACAATCTCTTGACGTTGTTTTTCTAAGGGCAAGCCATTAATTTCTACTACGTTATCTAGCATACGCGTGAAAATTTGTATGGTTTTACGGTAGTTTTCCCAGTCAAACACTGCGGCCTTAGTGAAGGGATTTTTAACAAATCGCGTTAAGTTGATAGAGCCTAGAAGGCACGACCCGTAAGGTGGTAATGGCTGCTCACCACAATTCCCAGTCACTAATCCGTTAAATATTAGTGTATTATTATCGTTTTGTGTGGTATCAAAAACATCCTCGCAACCAACAAACTCAATACTTGTAATTGTACTTTCAAAATTATCTTTTTTTGCTCTGGATTGTTTTTCTGACCATTCATAATATTTTAGATTTTTTTCATCCCCTAAAAATCCAATTTCACTCATAAATACATCACGAGATTCTGAACCAATAATTAATTCATAATCTGCTTTGCAATTATAAAGTTGCTTGCCACCCTTTCCATTAGGTAATAAGCGTTGCCCTGCATCACGTCGTTTTCGTATTCGGCAGAAAATGCCAAAGTTAGCCAATAAGGCTTGTATGTCATTCAGTAATGATGGCTGGCTTGAAGCCAATCGAATAGTACAATAATGATTTTTATCATCACGCTGGACGGTACCATCCGCCTGAAATAAAGCAGATATATAACCTTTCACACAGGCTTCTGTACCCTGCCAAATCACTTCGGGAACTTTTAATTTCGTTTCTTTGTTAAAACCATATAACTCAAGAATACGCGTCAGGATCACTGAACGAATCATAATCATATTGCGTTCAGGTACGGCAACGGCAGAGACATTATATTGACGTGTGCTATGTTGTAAGGCTGTTGTCGCTGTTAATAATTGATTAATATAGGCAACCAACATAGGGGCAAAAGAACGGTCGCTATTCCATAAATTAATCACTGCCGCCTGTTGACCTTTACCTCGGTTAGTAAAATGACCATCACCGGTAATAAAGCCTAATAAAGCCCCCAGAGTATGATCACCTTGCTGACCAAATTGACCTTTACCCGACTGAATCAGTAAATTATCACCCATAGCAAGATCTTTTAATTTGATTTTGCCTCTAGTGGTATAAAAATCATGCCATTCAGTGGCTTTAATTTCATAGCCGTCTTTCGTGGTTACGCGATAAACCTTAGCCGATTTTGCGGTCATAAAAGCCGCTTTGGCAGAGCGTGTGGCAACACCTTTTTCATTTTGACCTAAAGCGCGATGATCAACAGTCACTTCTAATTTGGCTTGGCTGTTATACAGATCACCTATTTTTACCATGCCGTGCTGGGTATGCAGGCGTGTATCCGCTGTCACACATGGATTAGTTGCCCGGATATTTTCACAAAACCAGTTGTTATTCATTTCATTGACTTTATCAATCAAAATAAACCCTGGCTCGGCATAATCGTAAGTTGAAGACATAATAATGTCCCATAAACGACGTGCTGGAATGGTTTTGGTGATTTTACAGGCAATTAAGCCATCATCATTCGTGATGTAGCCTTCCTTACCGGGTAAATCGCGCCACGTAATCAATTCTTTATTGTTTAAATCCAGCGCATCCATTGCCTTTTCTTTTTCGGTGACAGGAAAAGATAAAGCCCATGGCTGATCATTTTTTACCGCTTCAATAAATTCAGTGGTGATTAATAATGATAAGTTAAATTGACGTAAACGACCGTCTTCACGTTTTGCTTTGATAAATTCAACCACATCAGGGTGGGCAATATCAAAGGTTGCCATTTGTGCGCCGCGTCTACCCCCTGCCGAGGAGACGGTGAAACACATTTTATCGTAGATATCCATAAACGATAGAGGTCCCGATGTATAAGCTCCTGCCCCGGAAACATAGGCATCTTTAGGGCGTAAAGTAGAAAACTCATACCCTATGCCGCAATTATGAATGGTCATTAGACCATTATTACCAGCTAAATAATTATTGTGGGTATCAACAGTAAAATCATAAAATATTTCGCCAATTTCTAAATCACGTTTAATGCTTTTAAGAGGACGTAATTGACGTACAAAATCAATCAGTGTTTTAAGTTGTGGGAATTTTTCCGCCCAGCGATTGAGATAAATACGGCTAATCGTTTGCTGTAGATGCTTACCGTGATAAATTCCCGTATGCTGTTTTTCCAGGTGAGTTAATTCGGCAGCGCAATTTTCCAAAGCCGTTCTTAATGCAGTCGTCATGACATAATGATCGTATTGACCTGCTTGCGTTTTATGCTCTCGAATACGACGTTTTTTACCACTATCTGCCATAAATCCTGACAGTTTAAGTAAAAATTCAGAATCAGAGATTTTAAGGCTATAACCGCCAGAATCTTTAATGACCTGACCGTTATAAACATGTGAACGCGGTTTTCTATGGGTAATTCCAGCATGAATTCCAAACAAGGCTAATAAACTTTGAATTTCATAAACAAAATCGTGATTTTGGCAACTGAGGATTGCACTACCATGCTCGGTACTGACTGTACCATCCGTATCAATTAAACCCGCAAGAAACGGTAAAAAGTGTTTTTCAGGTGCTTGCTTAATCCATTGCGGTACTTTTAACGATTGGGTTTTTTTACCTGTTTGCTGATCAATTAATTCACTCGCAGCACTGGCTTTAAAGCTGGCAATGGTAAAGTCCCAGACTGGCGTGTTATTAGGTGTTACTGTACTCACAACTTTGGCATGACAATTATAGAATTGCTCAAAAAATAGCGCATAATGCTTAACAACGTCTCGTTCAGCTGCGCGAATTTTAAAAACCAGGCGTTTGCCGTGAAGAGTTGCTTGCTGTTTCCATTTTTGTCGTGATTCAGCATAGCTGAATTTTTTCTCATAAGCTGAACCATCACCTAAATGTGCGCCTGCAAACCATGCTTTTAAGCTTTCTTTTTCATCCGCTTGCCATGCTAACTGATGATGAACTAATGCATCAGTAGAATTTATTTCATCGGCACGAACATACTGTAATTTATCATGGCGGTAAACTAAAACAGGATGCTTGATTGAGGTAGTTAATGTGCCTAAATGTGATTCAACTGCAATATTTTCAGCTTGAGACACATGCGTTGTCATATGTTTTAAAATAGAACGCATTTCAAAACGATGTAATTTCTTATCGTAACTTAAAATTTGTTGGTGTTTTTCTGTGACTGCCTGCTCTGCCGTCACATAACCTTTTTCAGTACACACTAATGTACTCGGCGCAACACAACCTGCTTTTAATGTCAACCCAGCTTCATGCACTTTATCAAGAATATCATCCATTGAATCGGCAATAGCACCCGATACCGTACAATTTATGGTAGATGTTGCAGGCTTGTGTTTTTCTGCGCCCGCATTAGACACGATGCGTCCTGCTGGAATAACTCCTTGACGCAGCGCCCATAAAAACGCTTTATAGTATTTGTCTTGTTTCGCCTTGCCTTTTTCTACACTGGCTAACGCTTTAGCGACTCGCTGATACGTTTCGTCAATAGAGTTATCAATTGCCTCTCCATCTTTGGTTTTTAGACGGTATTTAGTATCCCAAATATCTAACGAGGCACTTTGTAGTGGAATCTCTGTCATATTATCGGCAACATCGTGTAGCGGTGTAGTCATTAATCATTTCCTTGCTAAGTAACGTAAATTTGTTCGACCCCATAGTTAGGCTAAAACCCAATCAATACGGACATATAGTGTTTTTTAAATATAATAACACAACATATTGTGTTTTACATTGTCTTAAAACACACTTCTTTAGAGTCTTAAATCTTTTCAATAACTTAGAAAACAATTATTTTCGTTGTTTAGAACCTCAATATTGTATGGGCATTTAGTTACTGAGAGAGCAAGCGCATCTTTCATTATGATGCGCTTGCTGTCGTCAGCACATCCTATATTGTTTATCCCTGCCATGCTGAAGTGATGGCATCAGACATTCATCGAAACAAATGATCAACTCGCCATAAATTCCGCATCCGTAACCGTGCAAAGTATAATGATCCAAAACTATTGTCCCTCTACCTGTCACTGGAGATAAAATCTATGGCTAATAACATTAGCTTACCCCAATTTATTACCGAACAACAACGCAACACAGCGAATGCAACGGGTGATTTAACCGCACTTTTAAATGATATTGTGACTGCCTGCAAACAAATATCTCATCGGGTTAACCAGGGCGATTTAATCGGTACCTGGGGCAGCGCTGATTCTGAAAATGTACAAGGTGAAGTCCAGAAAAAACTGGATATTATCAGTAATAATTACATGGTGGATGCCCTTAAATGGACGGGACATTTAGCGGGTATGGCTTCTGAAGAGGAAGATGATCCTATTGCTATCCCTGCGCACTATCCACGCGGTAAATATCTGGCATTATTTGATCCTTTAGATGGCTCTTCTAATATAGATGTCAATTTAACCGTGGGTACGATTTTCTCAATTCTGCGCTGTGAACAAGGCTTAAATCCAACAGTTGATGATTTTTTACAAAAAGGCAGTGAGCAAGTATGTGCGGGATTTGTGCTTTACGGCCCTTCAACCATGTTGATTTTAACAACGGGTCAAGGGGTTAATGGTTTTACCTTAGACCAGGAAATTGGTGAATTTTATCTGACCCACCCTGATATGCGCATTCCTGACGATACCCAGGAGTTTGCTATTAATATGTCTAATCAACGTTTCTGGGAACCCCCCGTACAACAATATATTGCAGAATGTCTACAGGGCAAGGAGGGTTCACGGGATAAGGATTTTAATATGCGCTGGATTGCCTCCTTAGTGGCCGAAGTCTATCGGGTTTTAAGCCGTGGCGGTATATTCATGTACCCTTACGACCTAAAAGACCCAACAAAAGACGGTAGATTACGTTTAATGTATGAAGCGAATCCAATTGGGTTTATAGTAGAACAGGCCGGAGGACTTTGTTCGACAGGACGAGAACGCATGTTGGATATCAATCCAAAGGAAATCCACCAACGTGTACCCGTTATATTAGGGGCTAAAAATGAAGTCAACCGGATTATTTCTTATCATCAGGAGTACGACTCATGCAAATAGATGTTTTTAATGGTGATGCTGATGGCATTTGTGCTTTATTACAATTGCGCTTAGCTCAACCTGTAAAGTCTCAATTAGTCACAGGGATAAAAAGAGATGTTACATTATTAGATGACGTAAGAGTACAGCAAGGCGACCAAATAACGGTTCTTGATATTTCTTTAGATAAAAACAGACCGTCAGTAGAACGACTATTAGACCAAGGTGCCAGCATCTTTTATGTTGACCACCATCAACCAGGAGCAATTCCCACCCATAAGAACTTTAAAACCCTGATCAATACCGATGCGAATGTTTGCACCAGTCTATTGGTTAACGAGTACTTAGAAGGAAAATACCGAGCCTGGGCTGTAACAGCAGCCTTTGGGGATAATTTATTCGATAGTGCAACACAGGCCGCTTATCCGCTTTCACTATCAGATAATCAATTGCAACAACTTAAAATGCTAGGTATCTGCATTAATTACAATAGCTACGGTACCAGTATCGCAGATCTCCATTTTGCCCCTGACCTGCTGTATCATGAATTACAAGCTTATGACTCACCCTTTGATTTTATCGCTGATAATGAAGATGTTTATGAGAAATTATTAGCAGGATACTCCGATGATATGGTTTTGGCTGGCCATCTTAACCCTGAATATCAGACCGATAAAATTGCTGTTTATATGTTGCCCGATGAAACCTGGAGCAGAAGAATCAATGGCGTTTTTAGCAATGAACTGGCTAATACCAACCCAAATCGTGCCCATGCCGTGGTCAGCTTTAACAGTCAAAATGGCTATCAGGTCAGCGTTCGCGCACCGATAAATAATAAATCAGGGGCTGATGAGTTATGCAGTTCATTTCCTGGTGGTGGCGGTAGAAAAGGCGCTGCGGGAATTAACCATATCGCTACAGCCGATTTGCCTGAGTTTATTTCAGCGTTTGAGCAAAAATATACTGATTAGGCAGTTATCACACAAATCTAATACATCCTGTAGAAACGTCCCCTCGGCGCGATTTAAATAGAGCTGTTTATCTCTTTGCAGATTTGAAAAATCAACCTCATCAATCGCGCCGAGAGCCGGTGGACGATCCTACACGCTATAAATTACTTTTTCTATCACAGGCAAGGCTTGTTCAATATGCTCAAAGCTATGAGAACCGCCATCGTAAATTATCGCGTTTTTCATTTACAGTTTTTTAATCAGATCTAATACCGCTTGTGCATGACCTTCATGAGAAACACCATACATCGCTTCGACTAACTGCCCTGCTTTGTCGATAATAAAAGTAGAACGCAGGACGGCCATTTTCTTGATACCATTTTTTTCTTTTGCTTGCCAGACATCATAGTTCTGACATATTTCGCCCGTTTCATCCGCCAGTAAATCCAGCTTTAAATCGTATTTATCAATAAATGCCGTATGACTCGCACAAGAGTCTTTACTCACGCCAATAACCACCGTATCCAAGGCAGCAAACTCATTAGCCAGTTTGGTAAAATCATTTGCTTCTATAGTACAACCCGGGGTGTCATCTTTAGGATAAAAGTATAAAACCACATTTTTATTACCGTTAAATGATGCTAATTCAATCAATTGATTATCTTGGTTTTTTGAGCTAAACGCGGGAGCTGTTTGATTTTTTTCTAACATGGTAGATTCCTTAATTAAGGGGGATTGTTTACCCCGTGCATCATAAAGGAATGTGCATAACAACTATCCATCATTCCTTTTTATTAATAGGCAAGAAAGCGCTTAGCCCATCACAAATACGCATAGAACCTGGAAGATTGATTAAAGTATTTACCCCCCCTTTTTTTTCAAAGGGAGAGCTAAAAGGATAATACTTTTACAGTCTCTTAGGAACTACACGATAACATAGAGCAACCGGCTTTATGCCTTGCCCAGTCAGGTCGTTTTTTTGCATGGTTTTCTTTATCTGGCTGTTCGTCATACGGGTGTCGCATGACCTCTAACAATTCATTAACCATGGAAAAATCGCCCTGCTCTGCTTTGTCTATCGCCAGTTGCGACAAATAATTACGTAACACATATTTAGGGTTAACCGCATTCATCCGCTGCATTTTTTCCGCTTGCACCACACCGTCTTGTTGCAATCGTCTGATATATTTCCGCAACCACACAACAACACGAGTTGAATAATCTTCGCTTACAGCATCAAACCGATACCAGGCATCTAATAAAGGGGCTAACAATTGCGCATCAGTTTGCATTTCAGCGGTTATATCCACATTGATCAAAGCCAGTTTTCGATAAAAAATAGTCATATCGGTTTCCACCTCAGCCAACAACGCTAATAATTCCTTTGATAAATCTTCATCGGTTGCGGAGTTGAATGCTTTTAAACCTAATTTACCCGCCATCATTGCTTGCCAGCCTTGATCAAATGTGTCGTTGTACACAGTCAAGGCCTGTTGTAACGCATCTGCATCCTCAACTAATGGATACAGCGTATTGGCTAACTGCACTAGATTCCAAAGTGCAATTTGCGGTTGTTGACTGTAGCGATAACGCCTATTGGTTGCATCCGTGGTATTAGGTGTCCAGTCGGGGTCATAATTATCTAGCCAGCCATAAGGTCCATAATCAATAGTCAATCCCAGGATAGACATATTATCGGTATTCATCACCCCATGCACAAAGCCTACCCGTTGCCAATGCACAATCATTTCTGCTGTTTTGCGACAAATATCTTCAAACCAATGGATATAAATCGCTTTATCAGGTGGTTGACCCGGTTTTAATAAATGTGGAAAATCCGTGCTAATGGTGTAATCAGCCAGTTGACGTAATAAATCAATTTCACCTCTGGCAGAAAAAATCTGAAAATTGCCAAAACGGATAAAGGAAGGGGCAACACGACAAACAACAGCGCCTGACTCTGCTTTAATATTGCCATCATAAAACATATCTCTTACCACCTGTTCCCCCGTCAAAACCAGGCTTAAAGCGCGTGTGGTGGGAACGCCCAGATGATACATTGCTTCGCTACATAAAAATTCCCGTATTGATGATCGTAAAACCGCTAAACCATCTGCGCTACGTGAATACGGGGTAGGCCCTGCACCTTTTAATTGTAAAGCCCAGCGCTGGTTTTGCTGATTAACCACATCACCTAAATTAATTGCCCGACCATCCCCTAATTGCCCCGCCCAATTTCCAAATTGATGACCACCATAACACATGGCATAAGGATCCATATCGACAAGTAGCTCGTTACCTACAAAAACATTGGCAAATTGGGTTGATTCACAATCCGTTTGTGTCAGTCCCAACAGTTCTGCCATTTCTTTAGCGTACGCCACAACAGTGGGCTTGGAAACCGGCATCGGTAACACGCGGGAATAACATGCCGCTGTAACTTGCCGGCGATAATTTTTGCTTTCTAAATCGGCCGGTAATTCTTTAACAAAACGATTATCAAATACCAGTGCATCCAACCCCGGGGAATTTCTTGTCTGTAAACTCATCACATTTTCTTTAATTAGCATTTATGCTTTACATTATTGAGATAATGAGTTGTTTTATCTACCTTAAATTTTTTGATGTATCTGTGTTTTCATTTTAAAAGCCACTAAATACCGGTAAGACAAGCCTTTATCCTGCCTGTTGAAGCGCATCTTTTGCAATTGATGCGCTTCCTGTCGTCAGCACATCCTATGCAATCGCCTTAACTTAATGGCATTGCGCTTAACCCTTAACTTTCAAAGGCTAATTTAGAACCAAAAGAAGCCTGCCAGTCCTGATTAAACGCCTCAATTGCAGGCGCCACTGCGGGATGTGTCACCATTTGAGATGCCATATCGACAGGTAAGGTAATTGCCCCCACACCTAACTTCATCACTGCCATCACCTGTAAGGTGTTTTTAAAACTGGCAGGCAATACTTTACAGGCTAACCCGTGTTGCGTAATAAGCTGTTGCAAATCGGCAACGACAGCGATGCCATCACAACCCATGGTATCCATACGATTAACATAAGGCGCTAAATAATCTGCGCCACAAAGTGCAGCAAGAAAACCTTGTTGCGCGCTATAAATAGCTGTGGCTAAAACAGCTATATTCTCCTGCTTTATCTTTTTAATAGCAGCCAGACCGACTTCAGTCGCAGGCACTTTAACCACGATATCAAAAGGCAATGCAGCTATCTTTTTGGCTTCAGCAAACATTCCCTCCACAGTCTGGCTCACTACCTGCACATGAAAGCGCGCTTCACTGCCTATTATTCCGGCAATTTCTGATAAAGCCTGGTTAACGCCTATACCGGCTTTTGCTAAAATTGAGGGGTTCGTTGTGATGCCCTTTATCGGTAAACACGCATTAAATCGCGCCACTTGTACGGCATCAACAGTATCTAGATATAATTCAATCATTTATAAATATAGTTTATAGAAACCTGTCTACATTTTTAGATAGACATCCAGGTTTCAGGACAGTTCTTTTAGAATATTTTCACCTTTATCTATTTGAGCAGAAATAACATCAACTTCCAAAAGTAAGGCTTTTTTAAATTCCTGGTTTTTACATTGCAAGTGCTTTTTTTTTGTTTTAATCAATTTACTTTTTAATTTAACTAAAACATCTTCTACCTCTTTTATATTTTTCCTTTTTTTCGCTTCATCTGCATCAAAAAACGCCTGTAGTTTACTTAATAGCTCTATTTTATTCACCTGTTAAACCTCACTCTACCTTGGTTGATGAGTTAACCACGTTTGATAATTCACTATCGGTTAAAGTCATTTCACGTTCGGCATCAATTGATTGAACCGCATAATTAATAAACACAGTCGATGCCATAGCAATAAGATTAGATTGAATATCATACACATAAACACTATCATTCATTAATGAGGTACCCATTTCTGATGAAATTTTATGCTCCCTGATCAAAACCTCAATGGTTTCCATCATCACCACATTTTGATCTTTCAATTTCGCTTTTAACATATCCTGTGATAACAAAGGTAATTCACTCACCCACTTTTGTTTTTTTATTTCTTCAAGATCACGTAACAGCGAGGCAATTTGATAACGAATTTTATCGTACTCTTGTTTAAGGTAAACATTATGAGACGCATGGCTTTTCTGCAGATTTTTTTGTAAATGCTTCGCTGCCTTTATCGCTTCAGCAAGTTCAAGGTTTGCTTGTCTTAACCAATAGAGTCGACCCGATTGCTTCAATTCCCAGGTAAATCGCGCCTGACTAATAAATGCAATAATGGCACTGTATATGCCCTTGAAGCTCCTTTCATACGCATCATCAAGGTCATAATCAGGTAGTTTCTGATACTCTTTAACAATATTGCTAATATCCTGTTCAGAAAAAACATCCCGCCTATGCAGCCCCATTGTTTTCAGAATAATATGTACCGTATTGTTATATAAATGTTCAGTTTCATTTCGAACCGCTTCAACTGCGGTATCAGGAAACTGTAATGCAGACGGGGTTAGAAAATTAGCTTTATCTACCGCACGGATCTTATCAACCCAAACGCGTTCCAATAATCTAGCTAATGGCTGCACCCAGGGTAACATCACACTAATACCCACCACATTAAACAAGGTATGAAATGCCGCTAATTTAAGGGTGTAATCATCGCTTGCAATACCCACAGCCAGACAAAATTTATCCACAATCCAGATAAATTGATCCATCATAATAATCGCAATGATGGCAGTCAACAGATTAAATATGACATGTGCCCCCGCCAATCGTTTACCTTTTACATTGGCACTTAAAGCGCCTAAAATGGCTGTCACTGT
>CAYMPX010000063.1:0-12543 GCA_964392135.1 uncultured Methylomarinum sp. | reverse complement strand
AATTCTTTTATATATTACAATCAGATAACGACTAACAAGATACGAATTCATGAATGAAGTTCAGACGTATGCTCTTCCGATCTTAATAAGTTTTGTAAGATTTTCCCTGGCATCGAACCAATATATGTTCGTCTATGCCCTCTGATTTCAGCTTCATCTCTAACACCACCCAACGCCATACGCACATATTTACGATTGGTTGCTCTAGCAATTGACTGCCCCAAAGAGGTCTTACCTACTCCAGGAGGCCCTACTAAACATAAAATAGGCCCTTTTAGTTTTTTAACCCGTTGCTGCACGGCCAGGTATTCTAAAATCCTTTCTTTTACCTTATCTAAACCATAGTGTTCAGACTCTAGCACCGCTTCAGCCACTTTAAGATCATGACGCACCTTGGTTTTCTTTTTCCAGGGTACCCCCACCATCCAGTCGATATAATTACGCACGACGGTTGCCTCAGCAGACATAGGTGACATCAATTTCAATTTATTAAGTTCTGCGTCAGCCTTAACTCTGGCATCTTTTGATAGTCCAGCCGCATTAATCTTTTGCTCTAATTCTTCAATCTCATTACTGGCATCATCCATATCACCCAATTCTTTCTGAATCGCCTTCATTTGCTCATTCAGATAGTATTCCTTTTGGTTTTTCTCCATTTGTTTCTTTACACGCCCACGAATTCGCTTCTCTATTTCCAGCAAATCATTTTCGCCTTCCATTAGCGTCATCAGGTTTTCCAGGCGTTGCGCGACATCTTCAGCCTCTAGCATTGCCTGCTTTTCTTCAACCTTCAAGGTCATATGCGCTGCAATGGTATCTGCTAGTCGACTAGGATCATCAAGCCCTGCTAATGAATTTAAAACTTCAGGCGCGATTTTATTATTTAGCTTTACATACTGATCAAATGAACTAATTGCCGCCCGTAATAAAACGTCTTGCTCTTGCTCTGACACATCCATTCGATCATTCATTTCCACAACCGAAGCCGTGTAGTAACCGTCCTCCTCCTGGTAGCTTGTCACCTTGCAGCGCCGCTCACCTTCAACCAGCACCTTCACTGTTCCATCAGGCAACTTCAATAACTGCAATATATTTGCCAATGTTCCCGCCAGATACAAATCTTCAAACTCAGGATCATCAATATCAGCCTCTTTTTGAGCAACCAACAGCAACTGTTTGTCCTCTTTCATCGCTGCTTCTATTGCATCAATTGATTTATCCCTGCCAACAAACAGAGGGGTGACCATGTGCGGGTACACCACAACATCTCTTAGCGGTAGTACAGGAATTAATTCGTCTAAATTTTTTAAATCAGTCAACTCTTCCATCAATGGAACCTTTAAATAATCTTACTGTGATAGAAATATGGGGGAGTTTTTTAAAAAAGCAAGGGGGATTCAAAAAGTTAGTACCAAAAAAAAACGGGAACCTTGTTTCCAAGACCCCCGTTTTTTTGTATAACAAGCTGCTGCGTAGCTTCGATAATTTATGCTTTTTTCTGCTCTTTTTCAAACACCATTAAAGGTTCTGAATTTCCTAAGATAACGCTCTCATCAATAACGACTTTAGTAACATTTTCTGCAGAAGGAATTTCATACATCGTATCAAGCAAAACATTTTCAACAATTGTTCTTAGTCCTCTTGCACCTGTTTTTCTTTGCATTGATTTTTTAGCAATCGCCAATAACGAATCATCTCTAAACTCTAACTCAACACCTTCCATTTCAAATAAATGTTGATATTGCTTGATTAAAGCATTCTTAGGTCGGGTTAAAATTTCAACCAGCGCAGTTTCATCCAGCTCCTCTAAAGTAGCAACCACAGGCAATCGACCCACAAACTCAGGAATCAAACCATACTTGATTAAATCTTCAGCTTCAATCTGAGCAAAAAGTTCACCTATATTTTTAGTATCATCCTTGACTTTAACTTCAGCAGAAAAACCAATGCCGCCTTTTTCAGTTCGATCTTTGATTACACGATCCATACCGGCAAAAGCCCCGCCGACAATAAACAAGATGTTTGCCGTATTCACCTGAAGGAATTCTTGCTGAGGATGCTTTCTACCACCTTGCGGAGGAATTGAAGCAACCGTTCCTTCAATCAACTTTAATAAAGCCTGCTGAACACCTTCCCCAGAGACATCACGTGTTATGGACGGATTATCAGATTTTCGGGTAATCTTGTCTATCTCATCAATATACACAATCCCTGTTTCAGCCTTTTCTACATCATAGTCACATTTTTGTAGAATTTTCTGAATAATATTTTCAACATCTTCACCCACATAACCCGCTTCAGTCAAGGTTGTTGCATCAGCAATAGTAAAAGGCACATCCAATAGTTTTGCTAAGGTTTCTGCAAGCAATGTTTTTCCTGAACCCGTAGACCCAATCAACAAGATATTAGATTTCGATAATTCAATATCACCTTTTTTATTATTACTACGCAAACGCTTATAGTGGTTATATACTGCCACTGACAACATTTTCTTAGCCTCATCCTGACCAATAACATAGCTATCAAGCTCTGCTTTTAGCTCTTTAGGCGTTGGTAGCGCACCATCAGCGACATCCGTATTTTCCTGTAACTCTTCCCTGATAATATCATTACAAAGCTCTACACATTCATCACAAACATAAACTGACGGTCCTGCAATGAGCTTTCTAACTTCATCCTGACTTTTTCCACAAAAAGAACAATAAAGTAACTTTTCATCATCCTTGCCGTTTTTTTTATCTTTACTCATAAACCAAGCCCTCACGAAATGGATTGCTGAAACTAAAGAATAGTTCAAAATAACTAAAAACCAACTTTAGCCTTCAGTAGTTGATACTCTATTTGATAACACCTTATCAATCAATCCATATTCAACAGCAGCTTCAGCACTTAAAAAGTTATCTCTGTCTGTATCTTTCTGAATCGTATCAATATCCTGCCCTGTATGATGGGACAAAATATAATTTAGTTTTTCTCTAATCGAAAGAATTTCTTTGGCATGAATTTCAATATCAGATGCCTGACCTTGAAAACCACCTAAAGGCTGATGAATCATCACTCTGGAATTTGGCAAACAAAAACGTTTGTCCTTGGCACCTGCGGTTAACAATAATGATCCCATGCTGGCTGCCTGCCCAATACACATAGTACTGACATCCGCTTTAATAAACTGCATAGTATCATAAATTGCCATACCTGCTGTTACCGAACCACCCGGAGAATTGATATACAAGTGTATATCTTTGTCAGGGTTTTCAGACTCAAGAAATAATAATTGAGCGACAATCAGGTTAGCCATGTAATCTTCAACCTGACCCACCAAAAAAATAACACGTTCTTTTAATAACCGGGAATAGATATCATAAGAACGTTCACCTCTGGCAGTTTGTTCAATGACCATAGGCACTAAACCACCTGCTGCTTGCGGTGAAATCATTGGATCTAAAGCATTATATTGATTCATAACTCAGCCTTTAGCGATTATTGCTGTTGTTCTGCCATTACATCATCAAAACTAACCGTTTCTTCAGATACTTTTGCCTGATCAACAATCCATGCAACGGTTTGATCTTCTAAAACCATTTGTTTTATTTCATTTAAACGTGTTTCATCCGCATAATACCATTCTAAAACATCTTCTGGTTTTTCATAACTGCTAGACATGGCTTCAATTGTAGAGCGCACTTTTGCATCATCAAGTGTAATTTCATTTTTTTGAATGATTTCACCCAAGATAAGACCTAACGCCACACGACGCTTTGCTTGCGTTTCAAACAGGTCTTTTGGCAGATCAAGATCTTCAACTTTCAACCCCTGTTTTTTAGCATTTTCCTCATGGGGCTTCATCATGCTTTGCACTTCCTGATCAATCAACGCATTAGGAATAGCAAGTTTTACATTTTCATACAGTGCATCCATCACTGCCGTTTTTAACTTAGCTTTCAATCCTTGAGCCAATTCTTTTTCCATATTTGCTTTAACATCTGCATTGAAAGACTCTAAAGAACCGTCTTCAACACCATAAGCTGTAATAAAGTCTTCATCAAGCTCAGGTAATGATGCCGCTTCGACCTTGGTTAATTCAAGCTCAAATTCAGCGACATTACCCGCTAACTTTTCATTGCCGTAAACTTCAGGAAAAGTCACTTCAAAGGTTTTGTTAATACCTGCTTCAAGACCTACTAATTGATCTTCAAAGCCTGGAATCATTTGTCCAGATCCGATTTCAATCTCAAAATTTTCAACCTTACCCTCAGTAAAGTTCTCACCTTCAGAAACACCGGAAAAATTAATCGTTACACGATCACCCTTCTCAGAAGCACGCTCAACCACAGCCCACTCTTTCTTTTGCTCTTGTAACTTAGCAATCAATGCATCTTGATCTGCTTGTTCCAGTGTTGCAACCGGGCGTTTAATCTCAATTCCTGCCAGTGCATCGAGAGAAACTTCAGGATAAACTTCAAATTCAGCGGTATATTCAAACCCATCCGTCTTATTAGAAGAATGAATATGCGGATAACCTGCGGGCTTTAAATCTTCTTTTTCCAATGCTTCGACATAGGTTGACTGAATCAAGTCACCTGTAACCTCGCCTCTTACACGTTCCCCATACATTTTTTTAATAACACGAGCAGGAACTTTTCCTGGGCGAAAACCATCAACTTTAACTTCACGCGCTAACGACTTAAATCGAACGTCCATTTTTTCCTGAATCATTTTTTCAGGAAGACTAACAGTCATTTTACGGCTTAATTCCGATGCCTTTTCGACAGAAATTTGCATTACTTTACCTCAAACAATGTGTATTTTATTCAGATACCGATGATCGGTAAATCATATTTGATATGATGAGAAATTAACGGTGATTATCGTTAACTAAAAGGTTCTAAGTGGTGCGAGCGGAGAGACTTGAACTCTCACATCATAAGATACTGGTACCTAAAACCAGCGCGTCTACCAATTCCGCCACGCTCGCCTACAAAGAGCCACCTATTATAACTATTTTTTTAGACTATGCAACTACTTTATTAGCCTTGTTTTATTTTAAAACCGTCAACGCCGCATCATAATCGGGTTCATTTGCAACATCTGCCACCAGCTCTGTGTAAATGACCTTATCATTTTCATCAATAATTACAATCGCTCGCGTGGTTAACCCAGCCAGGATAGTGTCTATAATTTTAACACCATAATCCTCTGCAAAATTTGCACGAAATGTGGATAAGGGTATCACATCTTTTAGCCCTTCTGATTCACAAAAACGACCTTGCGCAAATGGCAAATCTGCAGATATCACTAACACAACCGTATTATCAAGGTAACCGGCTTTCTGGTTAAATATCCGTGTCGATGCCGCACAAGTAGGCGTATCAAGACTAGGCACAATACTTAATACTTTTCTTTTCCCTGCATAACTTGCTAACGAAACATTTTTTAACTGCCCACTGACCAACGAAAAATCAGGTGCTATTGAGTCAACTGCAGGTAATTCACCTGAGGTATTAATAGGTTTATTTTGAAATGTAATGGTTGCCATTGTTTCTTCCTGCTTGCTGGATTTATACTTGAGCGGACTAAAGTCCGCCCTACGTATAGATTTATTTCTTTTTATGATGTTTGACTAAACGCTGACGTTTTTTAAGTTGCCTATCCGTTAATTTATTCTTCTGCCCTTGAAATGGGTTTTCCGTTGATTTAAACACCAATCTTACCGGTGTGCCGTGCAATTCCATTTGAGTCCTGAAAAAATTCATCAAATATCGCTTATATGCGTCAGGCAAAGCATCGGTCTGCACACCATGTATCACTACTGTGGGTGGATTGCGTCCGCCTTGGTGCGCATATTTTAATTTAATTCTCCGCCCTTTCACTAAAGGCGGCTGATGCGTTGCTACTGCCTCTTTTAAAATCCTTGTTAATACCGGCGTAGACATATCAACCATTGCAGCATCATACAAGTCCTGAACTACATCAAACAATTTACCAACACCACTACCATGTAATGCTGAAACAGGATGTTTTTCTGCAAAATCTAAAAATGATAATTTAATATCTAACTGTTTTTTTACCAATTCCTTTTGCTCTACAGAAATCCCATCCCATTTGTTAAGACCTATAATCAGCGCACGCCCTGCTTCTAACACCATCCCCAGCAGATGTGCATCTTGATCGGTAATGCCTTCTCTGGCATCAATCAAATAAATAACGACATTTGATTTTTCAACCGCTTGCAAGGCTTTAATGATGCTAAATTTTTCTACAACCAATGAAACCTTGGCTCGTCTGCGCATCCCGGCGGTATCAATTAAGGTAAACTTTTGATTATTGCGTTCAAAAGGAATATAAATACTATCGCGTGTAGTGCCTGACTCATCATAAACAACAACCCGTTCTTCCCCGAGAATGCGATTAACCAATGTAGACTTTCCTACATTGGGACGACCCACCACCGCAATACTGATTCCTCTTTCCTCCTCTTCCACTTCATCCTCATCAGGTGGAAGAAGTTGATCTATCTGAGACAGTAATTCTTTAACACCACGACCATGCGAGGCGGCAATTTGAACAGGCTCCCCTAATGCTAAAGAATAAAAGTCCACTGTAGCCACTGCGGCATTAAGCCCGTCAATCTTATTAGTCACCAAAACAACCGGTTTATCAAGCTTTCTTAAAGAGTCGGCAATCGCTTCATCCAAACTATTCATGCCCTCTCTGGCATCCACTAAAAAGAAAACGATGTCTGCTTCTTCTAATGCAACCTGAACCTGTTTTTTTGCGAAGCTATCAATCCCTTCCTTTTCATCAGAGATACCACCAGTATCAACAACCAGACAATCTCTATTCCCCCTTTTTACCCGACCGTACTTTCGGTCTCTGGTAAGTCCAGGGTAATCTGCCACTAATGCCTCTCGACTGCGAGTCAAATAATTAAACAATGTAGATTTCCCTACATTTGGACGCCCAACCAGGGCTATAACAGGTAACATTTAAACGAAAAACCTCTATTGAATACGGATTTATTGAAAATTTGAAGAATAAACACATCAATAGAAAACGACCTGTTTTCTTCATTGACACGGCCATGTGTTTAGGAACGCGCACGGAATAAATTCAGCATCTCGCGCAGAATTTATGTTCGTATTCAAGGCGTAGAAATAGGCGCATAGCAGGCTACGTAACTATTTCTATAACGCAGAAGACGGACATAAAGGCAAGCCAGTTGTCGAAGTTATTTCGTGCACGTTACTTAGAGTTCACCTTCACTTTTAAGGCGTTATTTTATTTTCTGATTAACCGCGAATTTAAAATAACCGTGCTTTTAAGGCGGCAAGCGTGCCATCTTTTGCATAAATATAAACTACATTATCAACAACCACAGGTTTTGCATCAATAGAAGAGTCCGCTATTTTCACGCGACCTAACTGCCGACCATCACTGTTTGCCAACCAATGTAAATACCCATCATAGTCACCCGCAACCACATAGTCATCATAAGCAACAGGGGCAGTTAATATCCGATTATACAGTTTATCTTGCTTCCAAAGCGAAGCGCCATTACGCTGATCCAATTGCCAAACATGACTATGGGTATCACTAATATATAAATAGCGCCAATCGTAACTACTCCCCGAGTATGAAGAAACATCTTCGTTACGCCACAGCACATCACCATCAGCCTCCAGGACGGCCGTCGTACCACCTGAATAGCTTGAGATAAAAATAACACCATCTGTTTCAATCGGATCAACATCCAGATCAACCAGCCGCTCAACTTCAGATCGTCCACTTGGAATAGCTATACTGGTTTCCCAGCTATTTTTCCCATCAGTTAATCGTAAAGCAAGTAACTTACCATTTGCATAGCCGGCTACAACATTATCTCCCACCACAACCGGCGATCCTGTCCCTCGAATACTTAATGCGGGAACACTGCGTTCAAAAGCCCATAGCTGAGAACCTTCTTGCTCTGTTAACGCGACTATTTTTCCATCTGTTGTGCGAATTATCACCATTTCATTAACAATAACAGGATTTGCTAACACCTCACTAGAAACCGATGCAACCCACTGTTTTTCACCTGTTTCTATATTAAAAGCAACAACTTCAGCATTACTGGTGGCTAAAATAACCGACTCAACACCGATACCCGGTCCGGCAGAAAATTGATAATCCGTCTCTGTTTCCCAAATTAAATCACCTGTTTTAACATCCCTGGCTTGCACCAACCCCGCTCTATCTGCCGCAAATACCTTACCGTAATTCACAGCAATCACAAGATTCAAGAACTGCTTATCAGCTCCATTTCCTACCTTCTCTTTCCACAAAACATCGATTTCAATCTCTGGTTTATACTCTAGCAGTTCCGCAGGTGGCTCTTTATTATCCTCTCCACCCAGAAAATAACTGGTAACACCTGTCACTAATTCATTCGTTGTTTCTATTGCCGCACAACCCGATAGCGATAAAACAGCTGAACCCGCTAAAAGCAAAGAAAGGTATTTTATTTTTTTCATTTTCAATTTTGTTAGCTCAGGCTCATACTTTACATCATTACCACTGTATTTCAGACAGATTTCCGGTCATGTATCAACTTTGTTTTGACCGGTAGATAGTAGATATAGCGAACTAAAGTCCACTATTTACAACTTTCTTATTCTTTATTACTTAGCACTTCCGCTGCTGTTATATCATCAAGCTTGAATTGCAACAAAGGTGATTGAGAGCCAGATCTTACTGCGCTTTTATAGGCTGTACGTGCTTCACCTAAACGATCTAATGCAACATACAAATCACCTGTTAACTCATCATAGCTGGCAGAAAATCCCTGACTGGTTGATGGGTCAACTTCTGCAATGAGCTGCAAGCCTTTTTCATTTTTATTACTTGCTTGCAATAATTTAATCAATCTAATTCTTGCTATATTTCGCAATTCTACAGAGCCAGCATTTTTCATTTGCTTCTCTAAAATTGTTTTCGCTGCTTGCAGATCACCTTGCTGAACTTTAATTTTAGCCAACATCAAATCCGCATAACTTGCATAAGCGGTAGAACCATATTGCTGCGAAATACGTTCCGTTATTTTTGCGCTGGAATCATAATCTTCTTTAGCTATGCTCGCCTGTAATTGTACATACATTGCCGAAGCCTGAAGCGCTTTATCTTGCTGACTACTCTGCCAGAAATTCCAGCCGGCAATAATGATAATCCCAACAACAATCCCTGTTATTGTTGATACACCATTTTCTTTCCACCATCTTTTTATCGCAGCAACCTGCTCTTCTTCTGTATCGTAAATTTCCATTTTTATTCTCTATTTATTAAGTGAACACCTGTTAATACCTCTATTCCTAGCTAAGTGTAAGAATAAAACTAAATTGACTCTATTAATAATTGAATAGCCTCATTTTGAGACATATTTCTTTGCTGTTGATCCGTTCTAAGAGGTTTTAAACTAATCTCCCCCTTACTTACTTCATCTTCACCGATAATAATTGCGTATTCAGCGCCACTTTTATCCGCTTTTTTAAATTGACTTTTAAAGCTGCCCGCACCACAGTTGACCTGTAATTTTAAACCATCCACTTCACTTCTTAATCTTTCGGCAAATTGCATCCCTAACTTTTCTGCCTCTGCCCCTACCCTAATCATATAGACATCAACCGCACGCTCAACAGGCAGCTCATCCAGTTGTTCCAGTAATAACAGCAAGCGCTCCATTCCCATGGCAAAGCCTATGGCATGATTGGCTTTTCCACCCAACTGCTCAATCAATCCATCATAGCGCCCACCGGCACAAATAGTACCCTGCGCACCGAGATCATCCGTCACCCATTCAAAAACGGTTTTTCCGTAATAATCCAAACCGCGAACAAGCCGAGTATTTAATACATACTCAACCCCCAGTCCGTCCAATGTGTCGGTTAACACTTTAAAATGATCTCGACTTTCATCCCCCATAGAGTCCATTAACTCAGGTGCATTCTGAATAAGCGGCTTTAACTCTCGGTTCTTACTATCCAGAATTCTTAATGGATTGGTTTCCAATCGACGCAGACTATCTTCATCCAGCAACTCAATATGCTGTTTAAAATACGCAACTAATTTCTCCTTATATAGCAACCTTTCTTCTGTCGTTCCTAACGTATTCAATTCTAAGCTTACTTTCTCTCGAATACCCAGTTTTTTCCACATTCTATCGGTCAATAGAATCATCTCGGCATCAATGTCAGGGCCCGCCATACCATAGGTTTCCACGCCGAATTGATAAAACTGACGATAACGTCCTTTTTGCGGACGTTCATGCCGAAACATAGACCCATAATACCAAAGTCTATGCACTTGATTATGCAACAAACCATGTTCAAGACACGCTCTTAAACAACCTGCCGTCCCTTCTGGTCTTAATGTTAAAGAATCATTATTACGATCATTAAAGGTATACATTTCCTTTTCGACAATATCAGTGACTTCACCGATAGAACGTTTAAATAATTCTGTTTTCTCAACAATAGGTAAGCGAATTTCTTGATAACAATAACTTGCTAACACTTGTTTTACTATTTTCTCAGCATATTGCCAACGAGGAGATTGTTCGGGAAGTACATCATGCATTCCACGAACAGCCTGAATCGACTGATTTTTCTTTGCCATTTTATTGTGTCTTATACCTTTATTTAGACCTAAGTATTAGTTATTATTTTATTGCTGTTTTTAACTGCTGTGCCTGTTTCGAAACAGGAAACAGAGAAAACAATTTGTTTTTGTATTCATCTGCTAAGCTCTTATTCCCTAAGGCTCTTTCAGTTTGCACGCCATACCATAATGTTTCAGCATTATGCCTGGAAACCGCAAGGTAACGCTCTAAAAACGCCCTTGCTGACATATACTTTCCTGCACGGTAACTGATTTTCTGCATTTCAAATAATGAGGGTGCATACCTTTTATTTACCGACAACGCCCGTCTAAAATTATTTTCAGCCAACACCCGCTGACCCTGTCTTAATTCACAACGACCAATATTAGTATAGGCAAACCATTTTCTATTATTCAGCGGCATGGCTAAAGCCTCATTTAAAAGCTGAATCCCTTGCTGATAGTCACCTCTCTCACATAAAAACCGTCCATAATTATTTTTTATGCTGGCATTATCTAAATCCAAATCTAATGCCTGTTGATACTGATCGGCTGCCAGCTCATATTCTTTTAAACGTTCATGCAATACCGCTAAAATATTATGCACACGGGCATTACTTGAATCTATATCCTGGGCATTTTCCAAATGTTCCTTTGCCGTTTTTAGCATATCCATTTCAAGATAACGCACGCCCATTTGTAAATAGAGCGCAGCCTTTTCTTCTTTAGACATTGTGCCTTTAGAATGTTGAGATCCCACACATGCACTGATAAAAAAAACCATTAAGATAACCACAAACCACTTGGCAATCATTTTATCGAGCATGGATTGATTTCGCTTTTTGTAATTTCAAATGCCTTCGGCTTTTATCTTTCACTTTGCCAACTAATTGTCCACAGGCAGCATCAATATCTTCACCACGGGTTTTTCTAATCGTAGTGACAATACCCGACTTGTACAAAACATCTTTAAATCGAGAAATGGTATGTGCTGATGAACAAAGATAATCTGAATTTGGAAAAGGATTAAAAGGAATCAGGTTTACTTTTGAAGGTACATGCTTTAATAACTTAACTAATGCTCTTGCATCCTGCATTGAATCATTAACCCCCTCTAACATGACATATTCAAAAGTAATATGCTTCCTCGGACCTTGTTTTGCGTACGCCCTGCATGCTGCCATTAACTCTGATAAGGGGTATTTTTGATTAACAGGCACCAATTCATCACGCAATTCATCATTCGCCGCATGTAATGAAACTGCCATACTGACATCACAGACCTGATTCAATCTAAGCATTGCCGGCACTATGCCTGATGTGCTTACCGTGACACGTCGTTTAGACAAGCCAAAAGTAAAATCATCCATCATTAGATTCATTGCAGCAACCACATTATCAAAATTAAGCAGCGGCTCTCCCATACCCATCATGACCACATTGGTAATTCTTTTTTCTGCACCCAGTCGCTTCTGAGCGATATACAGCTGACCAATAATCTCAGCAACAGACAGATTCCTGTTAAATCCTTGCTTTGCTGTAGAACAAAAAGTACATGCTAAAGCACAGCCAATTTGAGAGGAAACACATAATGTGCCGCGATTCTCTTCGGGAATAAAAACACTTTCAATACGATTTCCCAGCCCCATTTCGACGACCCACTTACGGGTACCATCGCTGGCAATTTGTTCAATTAATATTTCAGGCGCGGTAATCACACAATGTTCATTCAAATACCCACGCAAAGACTTACTCAAGTTAGTCATCTTATCAAACTCAGTGACATCTTCCTGATAAATCCACTTGAGCAACTGAGTTGCCCGAAACGGTTTTTCACCCAATTCGACAAAAAAGGCCGCGAGACCTTTTCTATCGAAATCAAGCAAATTAACCTTTTCTGAATTAACGGAT
>CAYMPX010000062.1:0-12581 GCA_964392135.1 uncultured Methylomarinum sp. | reverse complement strand
AACTTGAAAAATTCAGAATTTATCAAATTGAATAACATATTCTTTCACAGCCTCTCCCGCGTGGGAATGCAGACCGAGCCAGATATAAGCACCGTATGCGTTCCCACCGAGGACGGTGGGAACGAGAAAATCAGGTATCGGCTGGCGATTGCGTTATTTTAGCCTCCGCTTCTGCATATTTCTGCGCGCACACGTCAGTGACTTCCTTGGGTAAAGAGGGACCGGGTGCGGTTTTATCCCAGTCCAGTGTTTCTAAATAATCACGGATATATTGTTTATCAAAACTGGGGGGACTTATGCCTACCTGGTACTGCTCGGCAGACCAGAATCGTGAGGAGTCAGGGGTTAATGCTTCATCAATCAAATATAAAGTGCCATCATCATCTAAGCCAAATTCAAATTTGGTATCGGCAATAATAATGCCTCTTGCTTTGGCGAATTGAGCAGCTTTAGTATACAGTTGGAGACTAACCTCTTTGATTTTATAAGCCATTTCTTTGCCTAATAAAGGAATAGTTTGCTCGAAGCTAATATTTTCATCATGATCGCCGACAGCCGCTTTAGATGACGGGGTATAGATGGCTTCAGGCAGTTGCTGCGCTTGTTGCAGACCTTCAGGTAAGGTAATACCACAGACAGCGCCAGAATTTTGATAATCTTTCCAGCCTGATCCAATTAAGTAGCCACGGACTATGGCTTCAACAGGAAGCGGTTTTAAGCGTTTAACAATAATGCAGCGATCGCTGACCTGGGCGCGTTCTTTGGCGTTAGGAATGATTTCTTCCAGGCTTAAGTTAGCCAGGTGATTAGGAATGATATCCTGCATCTTCTCAAACCAGAAATTAGATACACGGGTCAGTACACGACCTTTGCCTGGAATAGGGTCTGGAAGAATCACGTCAAATGCAGATAAGCGATCAGTCGTTACGATAAGTAAGTGTTTGCTATCAATTTCATAAATATCACGGACTTTACCGCGAGACAATAGTTTTAAATCTGAAAGTGATGAGTTAAAAAGTGCAGCAGGCGCGTTCATAGTTTCTTGTTAAACCGATGTTTGTTCCAGATAATCACATTTTATCATTAATTGTGATTATCACGAACATAGTGATGAAAAATGGCTGTAAATATTGATGGAGGTAAAGTGTAATATACTGGGTAAAAGCAATTCCTGTTAAACAAGGGAAAATAAGCGATGAGTTGGCTGGGTAAAGTGATTGGTGGCACCTTTGGTTTTTTACTAGGTGGGCCTTTAGGGGCTGTGTTAGGGGTTTCCATAGGACATCAGTTTGATGCAGGGTTAGAAGGTATTGAGATTGATGATATATTAAGGCGCGGTGACCAGCATCGTGTGCAAATGGCTTTTTTTACCGCAACTTTCTCGGTAATGGGGCATATTGCAAAGGCGGATGGTCGAGTGACAACTGCTGAAATTAATCTTGCCAGGCGAATCATGGATGAGTTGGCTTTAACCGATAATATGAGAACGGCAGCAATTAATTTATTTAATCAGGGTAAAGCGCATGGCTTTCCTATTAATGACGTTTTGGCGCAGTTTCGTAAGGAATGTCATCGACGGACGCATTTAATTCGTATGTTTCTGGAAATTCAGATACAAGCCGCTTATGCCGATGGGGTGTTAGATCAAGCGGAAGAAGGGGTGTTGCGAACAATTTGTACGCATTTAGGCATCTCTCGGTTTGATTATGAACGAATTAAACTGCAGTTTCAGGCGCAACAGCGGTTTTATGGGTACACTCAGCCGAGGCAAGCGGTCGATCATTTGAATGATGCTTATGTCATATTAGGCGTTTCTGCTTCAGCCACTGATACGGAAGTTAAAAAAGCGTACCGTCGCTTAATGAGCCAGCATCATCCCGATAAACTGGTGGCAAAAGGTCTGCCTGAAGAGATGATGGTTATTGCCAAAGAGAAAACCCAAAAAATCAGAAAAGCCTATGAGCTGATAAAACAAAGCAGAAGGCTATAAGGAAAATAACCTGGGTGGGTGGAAGTATAATAAAAAAACAGGCTATAAATTTAAGATGGGATACCGGAGAGAATATAGACTCAGGACGAGGTTATTTTTCACCATGAAGTTTATTTCTTCATTAACTTCATGCCCTTCATAGTGAAAACCTGTCCCTTTTAAAATGAGTAGCCAAAAAATCCGCGTATTTTGACTGTCTGCTAACGGAACATATCCTTGTTAACGGCTTTGCTCATAGCCATTTTTGAAGTGATTAAACCTTTGTCAACCTGTTCTTTAAGGTTTTGATCCAGTGTTTGCATACCCTCTTTTCTACCCGTTTGAATGGCAGAGTACATTTGAGCGACTTTAGCTTCTCTGATTAAATTACGGATAGCCGGTGTGCCCACCATGATTTCATGGGCTGCAATGCGTCCACCCCCTATTTTCTTGAGCAGGGTTTGAGAAATAACCGCTTGTAATGATTCGGATAACATGGCGCGAATCATATCTTTTTCTGCGGCAGGAAATACATCAATAATACGGTCAATGGTTTTAGCGGCCGATGTGGTATGCAATGTACCAAAGACTAAATGTCCGGTTTCAGCCGCAGATAAAGCCAGTCGAATGGTTTCTAAATCACGCATTTCTCCAACAAGGATAATATCGGGGTCTTCCCGCAGTGCAGATCGCAATGCATTATTAAAACTTTGGGTATCACGGTGAACTTCGCGTTGGTTGATTAAACATTTTTGGCTGGTATGAACAAATTCGATAGGATCTTCAACGGTTAGAATATGAGCGTAATCATTGACATTAATATGATTAACCATTGCTGCAAGTGTGGTTGATTTACCGGAACCCGTCGGCCCTGTGACTAAAACCAGGCCCCGGGGTTTGTTACAAAGTTCTTTAAAGAACGTGGGTGCTTTTAAGTCTTCTAACGATAGTATTTCAGATGGAATGGTTCTAAAAACCGCAGCTGCACCCCGTTCCTGGTTGAATGCATTAACACGAAAACGAGCAACACCCGGTAGTTCAAAAGAGAAATCCGTTTCCAGGAACTCTTCATAATCTTTACGTTGCTTATCATTCATAATGTCATAAATCAGGGCGTGGACTTCTTTATGACCTAAAGCAGGAATATTAATTCGACGGATATCGCCATCCACTCTAATCATGGGAGGAAGACCGGCAGATAAATGTAAATCGGATGCTTTATTCTTTACCGAAAATGACAATAGTTCAGCAATGTCCATGGAATATCCTTAATATGATTAAAATTAATATTGCTATACCATAGTCTATCTCTTTGTTTTTTTGAAGTGCTGATGATTAATAGTGAGAACTCTTTTTAGAAATTTTTTTATGAATGATATAAAACAACGATTTAATAAAATTAATTCACAGATTCGACAGGCTGAATATGCCACAGGACGTAATCAACACAGTGTGCAATTATTAGCAGTGAGTAAAACCAAGCCCGCTTCAGATGTGGCAAGCGCTTATCAAACAGGGCAACGCCATTTTGGAGAAAGTTATCTGCAAGAGGCTTTGTTAAAGCAGCAAGCATTGGCTGCATTTGATATTACCTGGCATTTTATAGGGCCTATTCAGTCAAATAAAACCCGGTCTATTGCTGCAAATTTTAGCTGGGTACACAGTGTCGATCGTTTGAAAATTGCGAAACGATTAAGTGAGCAGCGTCCCCGTCATTTACCGGCTTTAAACATTTGTTTGCAAGTGAATATCAGTGCTGAAGCATCAAAATCAGGGGTGACATTAGATGAATTGCCTCAGTTAATTGACCAGCTGAGTGCTTTGCCTAATATCTGTCTGCGTGGGGTGATGGCAATTCCTGAGCCGGCATCTGATTATGAACGTCAATGTCAGCCTTATAGACAGTTATATCAAGCCGTTAAACAGCTTGATATAACTGCCCTGGATACCTTTTCTTTTGGCATGTCTGGCGATTTAACAGCCGCTATTGCTGAAGGTTCAACCATAGTGCGGATAGGGTCTGCATTGTTTGGTGCAAGGTGGTATCCATAAGAGCCATAATAGCTTGCTGAGACAATATCAGTTTTATGCCCATTGCGAATAATAACAAGGCAATAAACGGACGTAATATACGTTCAGGGAGTTTTTTTCCAATGATACTGCCGAGATAAATTGCAGGAATACCGCCGGCGAGTAGTCCAAAAAGTAAACTGAAATCAATACTGCCAAAGTGTAAATGACCGAGTCCGGCAATTGCGGTTAATGGCACGGCATGTGCAATATCTGTCCCCACAATAGCAATGCTTGATTTACGGGGATATAACAAGAACAGGATAGCGGAGCCTATCGCTCCTGCCCCCACAGAAGAAAGTGTCACCACACAACCCAGCATAACGCCCGAAAGAATGGTAATTTGGGGACGGTAATGTTTTATAAACTTAATGATAAAGCTTTCGGCATGATTGGCATGGATAAAAGATAGCAAACGAGTCTTTATGAAAATAATAAATGCAGTCACAATTAACATCACGGCTAAGGTTAAGATGATGATGTCATCATAATTAAAGCCGGTTGCTTTTAACTTTTCCAGAATAGAGATGGTGATGATCGAGCTGGGGACACTGCCACTGCCAAGCAGTAAAACAATTTTCCAGTCGACGGTGTTATTTTTATGATGAAAAAATACCCCGCTGCATTTGGTTAATGCGGCATAAAATAAGTCAGTCCCCACCGCAATTGTGGGGGGAATACCAAAACCCAAAACCAGAATAGGGGTCATTAAAGAGCCACCACCGACCCCGGTCAAGCCAATAATCAAGCCAACTAAAGCGCCAGCCGAGATATGAAAAAGTTCCACAGTAATAAGTGATTTAAAAATAAAAGTGGGGCAAATATAGTCGAAGATCTATATATTTAAAAGTTATTTAAAGATATAGTGTTATTCCAAAAAGAGATAATCAGAATGGCAAATGAAGTTACAGCAGTTACGCTATCTATTAGAAATAGAAAATCAGCAGCTTAATATATCCCGGGCATCAAAGGTACTGTGTACCTCACAATCTGGCGTTAGTAAACAAATCAGATTATTGGAACAGGAATTGGCTGTTGCATTATTTGAAAGGCATGGCAGGAAGTTAGTTGCGCTAACACGGGCGGGTGTAAAAGTGATTAGTTTAGCCAGAGATGTTTTAAATAAGATTGATGATATTAAGCACACGGCAGAAGAATTTACCGACAAACAGAAGTCTATCGCTATTGCCACAACACATACCCAGGCGAGGTATGTACTGCCCATTATTGTTGAACAATTTTTATCTTTATATCCTGATATTAACCTTAATATTCAGCAAGGCACCCCGGAGCAAGTCGCTATGTTACTGGAGCAGGGTGATGTGGATATCGGGATTGCCACAGAAGTTTTAGCCAGTCGAGATAGCTTGGTGGCATTGCCTTGTTATCAGTGGAGTCGGAGTATTATTACCCGGCAGGCACACCCGTTGGCAGAAAAGCACAGTGTGACCCTGGAGGATATTGTGCAATATCCGATCATTACTTATGTACAAGGGTTTACCGGGCGCTATAAGCAGGATGAAATATTTAATAGCCATCATTTACAGCCTAATATTGTGTTAACTGCAGTGGATGCCGATGTGATTAAAACCTATGTCAGGCTGGGTCTGGGTATTGGAATTATTGCCGATATGGCGTTTAATAAAGAGCAGGATAGTGATTTATATGTGTTAAATGCCAAACATTTATTTGGTATTAGCACCAGTCAGATAGCAATAAAGAAGGATCGATATATTAAGCCCTACGTTTACCCTTTTATTGAGATGTTTGCACCACATTTAACGCAATGGTTAATCAGGCAGGCTATTGACTGTGCTGACCGGGATGCCAGAAAACAATTGTTTGCAAGCGTTACTATACCGATGTGGCCTTCGGTTTGATGCGGATATAAAAAGGCAGGACGGACTTTAGTTCGCCCTGCAATTTAATAGATTGAGGGGTAAACCTAGAATGTTACCCCTGCTTGTAACCAGAAATTTTGAGTATTTACACCCAACTGGTCTGCATCATAATAAGCGTATTTAGCCAGTAATGAATAGTGCTTGCCGAATTTTTTTACTGCGAGAAAATCCCATTCATTTCCGTAATCCAGGCGACTGGTATCATCTGCAAACTCATGATAAACCCCCAGCAGTTTAACGCCCATAAGTTTACCGCTAACGGCGGTGTAAACATCGCGTAAACCATTGGCTGGCGTGCTTAAAAATTGATCCGACCAACCATTAAAGGCATGACCGGTTGCTAAAGGCGTTTGAAACCGCTGCCCCACGCCTTGCCCACCTAACTGTTCTAATCCTGCTTTAACCGTAATGCCAAAAACATCAGCGCCAGCAATAATATGATAGTAATCGGCTTCATATTGCGATGGGTTATTCTGGTAGTCCTTTTGATAAGCATATTCTAATCGGTAAAGGGCTTTAATATCTTCAGTGACGGTATGCTTTCCTACAAAACTCATGCCGTATGTCTGGTTTGATGTGCCTGGGGCTTCATTATTATCAATCAAATAACTGTAGCCTGTTAATTTTCCATAATCTTTGAAATGATATGAAATATTGCTAAAAGGGGTTTGCATCGGTTGTACAGTCGAATTAATTCGTTGTACCTGATTAATATAACCGACTTTAATAAGGGTATTAGCTAATGATTGGTTGGTTATTAATACAGCATCATAGGTCGATTCCATTTGCCGCCAGCCAACATTGCCGATAAAACGGTCATTGTCTAGTTTGATACGTTGACGGCCGACTTTAATGTCAGTATCTGCAATGCCATTATAGTTTATCCATAATTGATTTAATTCATGTTCCTGTGGATCCACAATGGTTTGGAACTCCGTTTTACCATTTCTGCTACTGTTATAGGTATTTGCGCCAAAATCCTGATTGGTTTCGTATTCTACATAGCCTTGTAGACCGAAGGCTTCCGGCGTTAAATAGCCTAAACGCAGGCGGACTGTGGAGGCATCGGCTTTATTTATACCCGTTGCTTTGCTGTCATCTTGTTCATAACGATAGCGCAAATCAACTTTAATTTGTCCGTACCTGGCATCATCTTGACCTAGTTTGAGCGCATTTTCTATGTGTTCATTAAAATTGGCAGAGACTGTTTGACTGCCTGATATTGCTAAAATAGCCATAGAAAAAGCAGATAAACCAAGTCGTTTGGTTTTAGTTAAAGTCTTTTGTAAAGACATGGGGGTTCCTCTTTGAAAAATAAACAAATTTATATTTTAAGTATAGGTAGTCTTTGGTTAAACGCAACAAAGCAGGCGAGAAAATAACATGTATTAATCTAACCCCAGCTTTTTTAGTCGATAACGTAACGATCTGAAAGTAAGCCCTAAGTATTTTGCAGTTGCAGTTTTATTCCAGTGGTTTTCTTCTAATGCGAGACTTAGCGCTTCTTTTTCAAGATTTTCTAAATAGTCTTCTAATGATGTTGCTGCGGGGTTGAAGTTGTCTGCTTCAGGTAATTGACAGTTTATGTTTGCCGGTAGATTTAAGTCTTCCTGCTCAATAATATTGCCATCATATAAGGCAAGAGCGCGTTCTAAAATATTCTCTAATTCACGTACATTGCCGGGAAAGTGATACTGTTTTAAAGCTGTGAGCGCTGATTGGGAGAGCGGTGGGTGTGATTGCTTATTATCGGCAGCTAATTTACATAACAGGTGGTCTACTAACTGAGGGATGTCTGATGTTCTGGCACGTAAGGGCGGGGGAGTGAGTTCGATGACATTAATGCGGTAATATAAGTCTTGTCTAAATTCACCGGCTGCAACCATTTTATTCAGGTTTTTATGGGTTGCGCTTAATAAACGCACATTAATGGCTATTTCTTGCTGTTCACCAATCGGGCGAATTTTCTTCTCCTGTATGGCTCGGAGTAGCTTTACTTGTAACGATAAAGGTAAGTCAGCAACTTCATCTAAAAATAAAGTGCCGCCGTCTGCTGCCTGAAACAGCCCTTTTTTATCGCTGGCAGCACCGGTAAAACTGCCTTTTTTGTGACCAAAAAATTCACTTTCCATCAATTCATGCGGAATGGCACCACAATTAACCGCAATAAACGCGGCATCATATCTAGGGCTTTGGCGATGGATGAGCTTAGCAACTAATTCTTTACCCGATCCCGATTCTCCGCTGATATAAACAGGTGCCTGGCTACGTGCTACTTTTGCTATTTTACTGCGAATATCTCGCATTAATTGAGATTCACCCAATAGAATGTGTCGGGTTCTTCGGTCTTGAGTTGTTGAGGATTGTTGAGAGAGTTTGAGCGCATTTTTAACTAACTGTCTCAGCACGGTTAAATCAACAGGTTTTGATAAAAAATCAAAAGCCCCTTTTTTCATTGCATTAATTGCAGTATCCATATTGCCATGAGCGGTAATAACCGCAACGGGGACAGGCGTTGCGCTTTTTTGAATATATTCTACTAAATCAAGCCCGTTACCATCAGGTAATTTCATATCGGTCAGACAGAAATCGAAGCTGTTTTGTTTTAATAATTGTTTTGCAGACTTTATATTTTCCGCACAGAGTGTTTGAATGTTCATCCTGTTTAGGGTAATTTCCAATAATTCCCTGATATCAGGCTCATCATCAATAACAAGAGCTAATGGGTTGTTCATATTTCAATTTTTGAGCTATCGGCATTAGGTAAATAAAGTATAAAACAGCTTCTGCCATTTGTGGGTGTATAGTTTAACTCCGCCTGGTTAAGCTCGGCTAATTCCTTTGATATATACAAACCTAGACCTGTGCCAGAGGATGAGGTGGTAAAAAAGGGATTGAAAAGCTGCCTGGCTATTTCTTTGTCAATTTTGATGCCGTGATCCAGCACTCTAATACAGGGTCGATTATTTACCCGGCTGACTTCAAGAATGATTTTATAGCGTGTTATATTGCCATATTTTAGAGCATTAGAGCAGAGGTTATCTAAAATTTGTCTAAGGTGTCCGGCATCCATATAGGTATGGATCGCATTCGATTTTTTTTCAATAATAAAATGGTCTGCATTAGCTTCTGTGTGGTGAATAAAATTTTCTAAATAGTTCTGTAGCCATGGGTAAAGATTTATTTTTTCTCTCTTTGAAGGCAGTCTACGGGAAAGCTGTAATATATCCTCAATAATTTTATTAACCCGCAGGCAATGTGATTGAATAATTTCTGTTAAACGCAGGTCTTGTGCAGAAAGTTCGGGCGATTCGGATAATAATTGACCGGCGTGACTGATAGCACCTAAAGGATTGCGTATTTCATGCGCAATACTTGCCGTGAGTTGACCCAATGATGCCAGTTTACTTTGCTGTAATCTTTGGTTATAGAGAAAAATATCCTCCAGGATAATCATGTGAAAGGTTTGTTGATGGGTTTCAAGTACAGAAAACCGGCAATGTATTTCATTCTGATTGGGCAACTTGATTACGGAAAAATCCTGGCTGCTGTCACCAAGCCATATCAGGAAACTTTCGCTTAATAGGGGGGAAATCTCTAAAAGATGTTGGGGATGAAAACCCTCACTGGAATGTTTAATAATGGATAAAGCCGCTTGATTACACATTTTAATCTGTTGCCGGGAGTTACTGATAATAATCCCCGACTGCAAATGTTGAATAATATATTGGTTAAGCTCTTCAAGATTAGAAATGGTTTGTTGGTGCTGAGTCGCCAGTATTTCAGATTGTTCTGTTCGTTTGGCAAGAACATAGGATAAGTAGGCAATGGTAAAAAAAGAGGCACCTAACATGCCTGCATAGCTAAGAGCAGTGTAGTTAAAAGTATGGGTGCGAATAGCATATAGCTGTTCAGTCAAAATTGATAAGCTGGCTAAAGCGGCAAATAACAAAGCACAACGTCCACCAATTAATAAACCACCCGCCGCAATGGGTACCGCAAGCAAAATGCCAATACCACTATTAATTCCACCACTGGCATGCATTAATAGCGTGATAAAAATAATATCGGTAAAAATAACGATTTGAGCCTGTGAGGTATAAGTAATTAAACGCCAAAAAATACAGATCCCGGAAATAAGGGTAAACAGCCAGTAGGCTTGGCTGCTATAGCCATATATTTGAGCATTGTGTATGTCTAATAAAGGTGAGCTCCAACGGCTATAAAATAAAATAACAAACAGGGAGGAAACAATAAACCGGTAAATAAAAAAAATTTTTAATAACGACCATGCTTGTTGTGTGGAGATGCCATAGCCTTTAGAGAAAGGACACGGATAAATTGTATTTGGTTGATTAGGTGCCATAAAGCATGGAATTTTATAAAAAATCCGATAGAATGTGAGTGAATAAACTTTAATGATAGATTAATCATAGCACTGATACTTGATTCAGGGCAGTTGGAGAAAAAAATGAATATTCATGAATATCAGGCTAAACAATTGTTTCAGACCTTTGGTATTGCTGCACCTCAGGGTCAAGTCGTATCAACGGTTGATGCGGCTGTACAAGCGACACACGATATTTCAGGGAGTCGCTGGGTGGTTAAAGCACAGGTGCACGCGGGAGGTCGAGGCAAGGTCGGCGGTGTCAAACTGGCTAAAAACAGAGATGAAGTGCAGCAGTTTGCCGCGGATATGCTAGGCCATCGTTTGGTGACCAAACAAACGGGCGCAGAAGGTTTGCCGATAGAGTCGGTGCTGATAGAAAAAACCTATCCTATTAAACGCGAGTTTTATTTGAGTATTCTGGTGGACAGAGCCAGTGAACGGGTGATGTTTGTTTCCTCTGTCGCCGGGGGTATGGATATAGAAACAGTTGCCGATGAGACCCCTGAAAAAATAGTCACTTTGCAAATAAATCCTGCGGCAGGTCTGCAGTCTTATCAATGCAGACAAGTTGCTTTTGATTTGTCGTTGCAAGGTGGGCAAATAGCCGCATTAGAAAAAGTTATGCAAGGCATGTATGGTTTATTACTGGAAAAAGATGCCAGTCAGATAGAAATTAATCCCCTGGTTGAAACCGATGATGGCGCGCTATTAGCGCTGGATGCCAAAATAAATTTTGATGATAATGCGCTTGCACTGCATCCAGATATTGTGGCATTAAGAGATGAGGGGCAAGAAGATGAAAAGGAAAACAAAGCCAAACAGTTTGATCTTAACTATATTACCTTGGACGGCTCTATTGGCTGCATGGTTAATGGGGCAGGCTTAGCCATGGCAACCATGGATTTAGTTAAATTAAAAGGCGGCGCGCCGGCTAATTTTCTTGATGTAGGGGGTGGTACAACCACAGAAAAAGTCTGTGAGGCTTTTAAATTGATCTTGTCAGACCCTAATGTGAAAGCGGTTTTAGTGAATATTTTTGGCGGCATTGTGCAATGTGATGTGATTGCACAAGGTATTTTAACCGCAGTGGATGAGGTTCATGTTAGCGTACCTGTGGTGGTTCGGTTAGAAGGCACCAATGCTGAAAAAGGCAGAGAATTACTGAATAATTCTGATTTTGGGGTGATTGCCGCAGAGAATCTGGCAGATGCCGCTGAACAAGTTGTCGCCTTAGTGGAGAAAGTGGCATGAGTATTTTAATTAATAAACAAACCAAACTTATCTGCCAGGGGTTTACTGGCAAACAGGGGTCTTTTCATTCTGAACAAGCACTGGCTTATGGCACGCAACTTGTGGGTGGTGTTACACCGGGACGGGGTGGGCTAGTCCATTTAGGTCTGCCGGTATTTAATACGGTTGAACAGGCGGTAAAAAATACCGGTGCGACAGCCACGATGATTTATGTACCGCCTTTTTATGCCGCAGATGCTATTTTAGAAGCAGTAGATGCAGGCATCGGTTTAATTATCTGTATTACGGAAGGTATTCCTGTTTTGCAGATGTTAAAGGTTAAAGCCGCAATGGCGGGAACAGGGGCTTTATTGGTCGGCCCAAACTGCCCCGGTGTAATAACGCCTGGCGAGTGTAAAATTGGTATTATGCCGGGTAATATTCATTTACCCGGTTCAGTGGGTATCGTGTCAAGATCAGGCACATTAACCTATGAAGCGGTACATCAAACCAGCCATGAAGGTTTAGGACAAAGCACCTGTGTGGGTATTGGTGGCGACCCCATTCACGGCATGACATTTATTGATGTGATAAGTCGTTTTCAACAAGATGAGCAAACCAAAGGTATTATTATGGTGGGTGAAATCGGTGGGGACGAAGAAGAACAGGCGGCAGAGTACATTAAAGCGCATGTGACAAAACCTGTGGTATCTTATATTGCAGGAAGAACCGCACCGTCAGGCAAGCGAATGGGACATGCCGGCGCTATTGTTACGGGAGGTAAAGGCACGGCTGAAGGTAAAGTGGCAGCGCTTAAAGCCGCTGGTATTGAGGTGGTTAGCAGTCCTACACAATTAGGTGCGGCGATGAAAGCCTGTTTGTAACCGTACTCTGGTCGCTCGGGTTAGATTTTTGCCAGGCAAAAAAACTAACCCGGCAAATACAATAGATTGATTGAGCCTCTTGCAAAATTATGGCTATGCCGTAGTTTAACCACTACATATTGTGTTTTATTCGCTTT
>CAYMPX010000061.1:0-12774 GCA_964392135.1 uncultured Methylomarinum sp. | reverse complement strand
GTTAGAAGAATACCCCGACACGCCGGTATTTACCGGTGGCTTTGATAAAGCAGCTTTTGAGGTGGCAACGCATTTAGTGGTAAGCCCCGGGGTTTCTTTGCAGGAACAATCGATTCAAAAATCCATTTTAGCCGGGGTAAAGCGGGTGAGCGATATAGACTTGTTTGCTTGCTCAACGCAAAAGCCAATTGTCGCTATTACGGGGTCTAATGGAAAAAGTACAGTGACCACCATGCTAGGGGGCATGGGAAATGCCAGTGGTATAAAAACAGCAATCGGTGGAAATCTTGGTATACCGGCATTAGATTTACTGGATGACAGTGTGGCTTTGTATGTTATTGAACTTTCAAGTTTTCAATTGGAAAGAATATCGGTATTAAATGCTGCGGTGGCAACCGTATTGAATGTTTCGGCTGATCACATGGATCGTCATCAAGGAATAAAAGGCTATAGCAAGGAGAAACAAAAGGTTTTTTCGGGTAATGGCACGATGGTTTTGAATGCCGATGATGTTATTGTTAAAGCGATGAGCGATCCGAATAGAGATATATTATTCTTTTCCATTCGTAAAAAAATGGGCTTTCATCTTGAAAGTTATCAAGGTGAAAGCTGGTTAATGAATAATGAACAGGCATTAATGCGGCAAGCTGAATTACCGCTGGAAGGATTACATAATGTAGCCAATGCATTGGCTGCATTGGCCATCGGAAATTCAGTCAATATGCGTATGGAAGCTATGTGTGATGTTTTACGCCGATTTAAAGGCTTGAGTCACCGAATGCAGAAGGTGGCAAAGGTCAATGGTGTGACCTGGGTTAATGACTCTAAAGCAACCAATATCGGGGCATGTATTGCGGCATTACAAGGCTGTCAAAATAAAGTGATATTGATTGCGGGGGGGGATGCTAAAGATGCGGATATGAAAGAATTAGCGCCGGTGATTAGTCAGAAAACCAAGTGTGTGGTTTTGCTAGGAAAAGATGCAGACAGGATTGAGAGTGCAATAGATGGCTGTGTACCTTCATACAAAGTAAATACTATGCAAGAGGCTGTGAAAACAGCTGCAAGACTTGCCGAAGAGGGGGAAAGTGTTTTGTTAAGCCCGGCGTGTGCCAGTATCGATCAATATAAAAATTACCAGGAGAGAGGGGACAGCTTTACTGCGGCAGTATTGGGTTTAGCTGCATGAAAGACAAATTAAAGGATCAAAAAGTAATATTCCACATGGATTTCTTTTTGCTGTTTATTTGTAGTAGTTTACTCATTATTGGCTATTTGATGGTTGCTTCCTCCTCCTTACATCTAGGAGACAAGGTAGCGAATGATAGCTTGTATTACCCTGTTAAGCAGTTAGTGCATATTATTATTGCGCTGGTTATAGCGTTTGGGGTTGCATGCATTCCCTTGAAATTATGGGAAAAAGCCGGACCCTGGTTATTTATTGCAGGATTAGCTTTATTGGTTTGTGTGTTGGTTCCTGGTGTGGGCATCAAAGTTAATGGCAGTACCCGCTGGATTTCCTTGCTTGGATTTCGAGTTCAGATTTCTGAAATAGTTAAATTTATTTCCGTAGTGTATATGGCCGGCTATGTGACGCGTCATCAGGAGTATGTACAGCAATCAGCCTATGGTCTGGTCAAACCTTTATTGCTTTTTTCAATCGCTTGTTTTTTGTTATTGCTGGAACCCGATTTTGGTTCTGCTGTGGTGCTGTTGATTATAGCCATGGGCATTATGTATTTAAGTGGCGCGCGTTTATGGCAATTTCTGATTTTAATTGCCGTGGTTGTGGTATTAGGCATGTTCCTGGTGTATTTTTCGCCTTATCGGTGGGCTCGGGTGACGGGGTTTATAGATCCCTGGGCAGATGCACAAGATACCGGTTTTCAATTGGTACAAGCACTCATGTCGTTTGGGCGTGGTGAGTTATTTGGCGTTGGTTTGGGTAGTGGTATTCAGAAACTATTTTATTTGCCAGAAGCCCATACGGATTTTTTATTTTCAGTGTTAGCTGAAGAACTGGGTTTGCTGGGTGTGTTAGTGGTGATTGGTTTATTTACTTTATTGCTATGGCATACCTTTAAAATTGCGGCAAAGGCAGAGCAGGAAAATGAAAAATTCGCTGCATTTATTGCCTATGGCTTAGGCATCTGGTTTGGATTTCAATCCTTTGTCAATATGGGGGTCAATATGGGCATTTTACCTACTAAAGGCCTGACCCTGCCGTTAATGAGCTACGGCGGTGGCAGTATGATTACCATGTGTGCGGCAATGGCGTTGTTGTTCAGGGTGCATAGTGAAATTATTGAAAAACAGAAAAATATGCCAAAAAGAAGGGTGCAATGGGACAACGTATAATTATTATGGCAGGAGGTACTGGAGGTCATGTCTTTCCTGCGCTTGCTGTGGCTCAATATTTAGTTGCACAGGGTTGGGATGTGAGCTGGTTAGGCACTAAACGAGGTATGGAAAGTCATGTTGTGCCTGATAACAATCTGGAAATAGACTGGTTAGCGGTTGAAGGTTTAAGAGGAAAGGGCTGGGGAGCAAAAGTAAAAAGTGGCGTGTTGTTAATTCAGTCTTTTTTTCAAGCATTTAGTGTTTTTGCTAAACGTAAGCCCGATGTGGTTTTAGGGTTTGGCGGTTATGTTGCAGGGCCTGGCGGGTTAATAGCGAAATTAATGGGGATTGCATTAGTTATTCATGAGCAAAACCGTGTACCCGGTACAACCAATCGATTGCTGATGAATAAAGCAAATAAAGTCTTGCAAGCATTTCCTGAAAGTTTTTCAGCAGATATTAATGCATTATTTACCGGGAACCCTTTAAGAACTGAATTTTCAGGCTTTCCTGAAAAACAGCTTTGGAATGCAGCGCTGGACAGAGATTTTCGTATTCTGGTGGTCGGTGGAAGCCAGGGAGCAAAAATATTGAATGATATTGTTCCCATTGCAGCAGAAAAATTAGATAAGCTGGCTATTAAGCATCAAACAGGAGTTGCTTCATTTAAGGCGGTTGCAGAAAAATATAAAAAAATAACAGCGAATGCACAGGCAGTCGCATTTATAGATGATATGGCGGCGGCTTACCAATGGGCAGATATGATTATTTGTCGTTCGGGAGCAATGACAGTGAGTGAAGTTGCAGCGGCAGGGTTGCCCGCAATTTTCATCCCTTTGCCGCATGCGATAGATGATCATCAAACAGCGAATGCTCACTATTTAGTCGATGCGGGAGCCGGTATTTTATTACCACAAAGTGAATTGAATGTTGAATCCTTATTAGGAGCGATTAAAGAGATACAAGGATCATTAAAGGCAATGTGTTTGGCTGCAAAAACGAAAGCAAAATTAGATGCAACGGCTGTGGTTGCAGAACATTGTATTCAGGAATCGAAAAAATGAACAGGTTAGATAATAAAAAACCAATTCAGAACTTAGGGAATATAGAGAAAATTCATTTTGTGGGTGTTGGTGGCACCGGCATGAGTGGTATTGCCGAAGTGCTGTCAAACTTGGGATACAAGGTTTCCGGGTCTGATATTAAAGCAAGCGCTGTAACCGATAGATTAGAGCAGCAAGGTGTAGCGATACATATAGGACATGCGAAGAAAAATGTCGTAAATGTCGATGTAGTGGTGACATCAACAGCGGTTGATAAAAATAATAAAGAGATTAAGGCGGCCTACGAAAATAGAATCCCGGTGATTCCTCGTGCTGAGATGCTGGCAGAATTGATGCGTTTTCGCTTTGGTATTGCGGTTGCCGGTACCCATGGTAAAACCACTACAACCAGTTTAACGGCCAGCCTGTTAGCAGAAGGTGGATTAGATCCAACATTTGTGATCGGTGGACGCTTAAACAGTGCAGGAACCAATGCTAAATTAGGTCTGGGACAATATTTGGTGGCTGAAGCCGATGAAAGTGATGCTTCGTTCTTGCATTTGCAGCCGATGATTTCAGTGGTGACTAATATTGACCTGGACCATATGGAAACCTATGGTGGAAGTTATCAGCGACTGAAAGATACCTTTATAGAATTTTTACATCATTTACCTTTTTATGGTCTGGCTGTGATGTGTCTGGATGATGCCGGGGTGCAAGCGATATTGCCAGAAATAACGAAACCAGTGAAAACCTATGGCGTTCATAAAGACGCGGATGTACGTGCTACAGATATAAAGCAGCAAGGGATGCAAACGTATTTTACTGTAGAACGCCGGGGAGAACATAAACCATTGCATGTGACTTTAAACATGCCGGGTTGGCATAATATGTTAAATGCATTGGCATCAATAACCGTTGCCACACGCTTAGGGGTCGCTGATCCGGCGATTATAAAAAGTTTACAAACATTTAAAGGGATTGGTCGACGATTTCAGCTGAATGGTGATGTTGCTGTTGGAGATGGCTCTATTTCATTAGTGGATGATTACGGACATCACCCGACAGAAGTCGCAGCAACCCTTGAAGCAATGAGACAGGCATGGCCTGACAGACGAAAAGTGGTGATATTTCAGCCCCACAGATATACTCGAACCCGAGACTTATTTGAGGATTTTGTCGAGGTATTGTCAACGGTTGATGTGTTGATTTTATTGGATATTTATACTGCTGGCGAAGATGAAATTGTCGGCGCAAATGGACAGGCATTGTCCAGAGCTATCCGGGTGAGAGGTCAGGTCGATCCCGTTTTTGTTAAAGACCGTGAGGATTTAGCAACTATTCTAGCAGGTATTGTTCAGGTTGATGATGTGGTTTTAACTATGGGGGCAGGTAGTGTGGGGCAGATAGCGGCTGAATTACCCGAAAAATTAGCTAACGCATTAAAAAAATGAACGGTAAATTGTTAAAAAATGAACCCTTGGCGAAATACACCAGTTGGCGCGTGGGTGGGCCGGCAGAACAAATGTATTTGCCTGAAGGACGTGATGATTTAATTGCATTTCTACAACAGTTACCGGAACAGGAAAGTATTTACTGGTTAGGTTTAGGCAGTAATTTATTAGTGCGGGATGGCGGTATTAAAGGCACGGTGATTAATACCAGAGGACGACTCAAAGTGATGCAACTTGTTGACACAGGTAAGGTGTATGTAGAAGCTGGTGTTCCCTGTGCGCATGTTGCGCGATTTTGTACCGAATTGGGATTGACGGGGGCAGAATTTCTTGCCGGTATACCCGGAACCATGGGGGGCGCATTAAAAATGAATGCAGGTGCTTTTGGTAGTGAGACCTGGAATATCGTTAACAAGGTGGAAATGATTGATGCAAAAGGACATGTGACCCCGCGGAAAAGTGAGCAATTTGAAGTGGCCTATCGTTCGGTAAAAGGACTGGAAGGGCAATGGTTTTTGGCGGTTGAGCTGGAATTAAAACCGGGGGAGTCAGAGCGCAGCCTGCAAAAGATTAAACGTTTGTTAGAAAAAAGAGCAATGACTCAACCGATCAATAAACCCACCTGTGGCTCCGTATTTAAAAATCCAGAGGGTGATTATGCCGCTCGATTAATCGAGGCGTGTGGGCTTAAAGGCTATGTTATGGGCGGCGCTTGTGTTTCACTGAAGCATGCCAATTTTATAGAAAATACAGGTGATGCAACCGCAGCAGATATTGAAGCATTAATTGCCTATATACAGCAGCAGGTTTTGCTTCAACAGGGTGTTCGTTTGCGTACAGAAGTCTGTAAAGTGGGTGAGCGATTGTGAAGCCTTTAGCGATACAGCATGCAAAAGAATTTGGCCGTGTTGCTGTATTAATGGGAGGAACAGCGGCAGAACGGGATATTTCTATTAAAAGTGGTACAGCTGTTTTTGAGGCACTGAAAAGACAAGGTGTCGATGTGGTGGCAATGAATGTTTCCGATAGTTTTATTAGTACCCTGGATGGTCAGAAAATAGATAGAGTTTTTAATGTTATTCATGGCCGAGGCGGAGAAGACGGGGTCTTGCAAGCTGTTTTGGAACAGTTAAAAATACCGTATACGGGATCTTCGGTGATGTCATCCGCCCTGACTATGGATAAGCTGCGAACCAAACTTTGTTGGCAGGGGGCAGGCTTAACCACGCCTGAATGGCATGTTTTAACAACTGAAAAAGATATCGAGCCTTGTATAACCGCTTTAGGCTTTCCGGTTATTGTTAAGCCCGCTCAGGAAGGTTCGAGTCTCGGTATGAGTAAGGCGAATAATAGGGACGAGTTAGTTGCCGCATTATCTATTGCAGCAGAGTATCAATGCGATGTCTATGCAGAGTCCTGGGTTAAGGGTGCTGAATATACGGTTGCCGTTTTAGAGGGTGAAGCTTTACCGGTCATTCGATTGGAAACACCGAATGTGTTTTATGATTTTGATGCGAAATATCAATCAAATAATACCCATTATCATTGTCCTTGTGGATTATCCACAGCACAAGAGGATGCTTTAAAAATATTAGCGGTAGAGGCTTGTGATGTGGTTGCTGTAACTGGTTGGGGGCGTGTGGATGTATTTGTTGATAATTTTGGTGACACGCAATTAATAGAAGTTAATACCGTACCCGGGATGACAGATCATAGTCTGGTTCCTATGGCCGCAAAAGCCAAAGGGATTGATTTTGATGAATTGGTCTGGCGGATCTTAGAAACCAGTTATTAATGAATAACAAAACCATTCATTTTTTATTGCGGGTCTTATTGCTGTTAATAGGTGGAGGGTTGGGGTGGCAACAGATAAAAGCGCAGGGTGTGAACTGGTTACCTGTTAAATATGTAAGAATTGAAGGTGCTTTTCAATATATTGCTAAAGATAAAATAAAAAAAGTTCTGAAAGGTCACGTTAATAAAGGCTTATATAACGCGAATATTCTACAGATTCAGGTATTGGTAAATCAATTGCCCTGGGTCAAACGCGTACATGTGAAACGTGTCTGGCCTGATACCATAGATATACAAATTGTTGAACAAGTACCTGTTGTTCGATGGGGTGAGACGGGGTTGATAAATAAACAGGGTGAAAAATTTATCCCTGATAATATAGCAAGGTTTAGTTCGTTACCTATGCTTGCCGGATCCGATGGCAAAGAGCGAGAATTACTGGAAGTAATGAAAGGATTGATGCTGGCTTTGAGTGATAATAACATGGAATTGGCTGAGTTTCGAGTCAGCAAAAGAAGAGCCTGGACTATTAAGTTACGGAATAATATGATTTTAATGTTAGGAAGGAATGCGCCTTTAAAAAAATTTCAGCGTTTTTTACAGACATTCGCTTTAATTGGAGAAAAGCAAATGATAAAAGTGACCGTGGTTGATTTAAGGTATCCGAATGGCTACACCTTGGCATGGAAGAAAGACAAGGTTGCGATTAACTGGAAAAAAATAGCTGAAATGAGAAAAATATAGGACAGGTTGAACATGGCAAAAAAAAGAGATCGAAATATCATTGTAGGACTGGATATAGGAACATCCAAAGTAGCCGCTATCGTAGCGGAACATACGATCGATGATGACATTGAAATTATTGGAATTGGTGTGGCACCTTCGAAAGGCTTGAAAAAAGGGGTGGTGGTTAATTTAGAGTCTACGGTTTTTTCTATTCAGCGAGCCGTTGAAGAAGCAGAGTTAATGGCAGGTTGTCAGATTCGGGCTGTTTTTGCGGGTATTGCAGGGAGCCATATTAAAAGCCTTAATTCTCACGGTATAGTGGCTATTAGAGAAAAAGAAGTCACCCAGTATGATATTGATCGAGTGATTGATTCAGCAAGAGCTGTGGCTATTCCTGCTGACCAGAAAATCTTGCATATCCTGCCACAGGAATTTGTTATTGATCAGCAAGAAGGCATTAAAGAACCTGTGGGTATGTCGGGCATTCGGCTGGAAGCCAAGGTTCACATGGTGACGGGGAGTGTCAGTGCCGCACAAAATATTATTAAATGTATTCGAAAGTGCGGACTAGAGGTTGAGGATATTGTGTTAGAGCAATTAGCATCCTGTACTTCTGTACTGACTGAAGATGAAAAAGAGCTGGGTGTTTGTTTGATTGATATTGGTGGAGGGACGACTGATATTGCCATTTTTTCTGAGGGTGCAATTAAACATACAGCGGTTATTCCTATTGCGGGTGATCAGGTGACCAATGATATTGCGGTTGCTTTAAGAACGCCAACAAAAAGTGCCGAAGAGATTAAGCGAGTACATGCTTGTGCATTAACGCAATTGGCAGATACCGAACAGATGATAGACGTGCCTAGTATAGGTGATAGAGACCCCAGAAAAATATCAGTACAAAATTTAGCGGAAATAGTAGAGCCTCGTTATGAGGAATTAATGTTGTTAGTGCAGGCCGAGTTACGACGAAGTGGATATGAAGACCTTATTGCAGCAGGTATGGTGTTAACGGGAGGAAGTTCTAAAGTTAAAGGTCTGGTTGAGCTTGCAGAAGAGATTTTCCATATGCCTGTGCGTATGGGCGTGCCCCAGCATGTATCTGGATTAACCGATGTGGTGCAAAATCCGGTATATTCAACCGGGGTTGGTTTGCTGTTATATGGTCGAGAGCATTTAGGACGAACAGAAAAGTTTAATAGTAGCGGGCAAGGATTATTCGCTACCATGAAAAGCTGGTTTCAAGGTAATTTTTAAATAAAGTTAAGTGTGAGTGAGGACGTGTCAATGAAATATGAATTAGTGGATCCGAGTAGTGACGGGGCTGTCATTAAAGTGATTGGTGTGGGTGGTGGCGGTGGAAATGCAGTAGACCATATGATTGAAAGCCATATTGATGGTGTGCAATTTATTTGTGCAAATACAGATGCACAGGCTTTAAGGAAGCTAAATGTAGAAACAAAAGTACAATTAGGGATTGAGCTGACCAAAGGTTTAGGGGCTGGAACAAAGCCTGAAGTTGGAAAGTTAGCGGCGGAAGAAAATAGAGAGCATATCAAGGAAGTGTTGAGTGGCGCTGATATGGTTTTCTTAACCGCGGGTATGGGCGGTGGTACAGGTACAGGTGCAATCTCTGTTATTGCCGAGATTGCAAAAGAGCTGGATATACTAACGGTTGCGGTAGTTACCAAGCCATTTAACTTTGAAGGTAAAAAGAAAAAAAGTGTAGCTGAAGCCGGTATTGCTGAGTTAGAAAAGTATGTTGATTCATTAATCATCATTCCGAATCAAAAATTATTACCTGTATTGGGCAGTAACCTTTCTCTGGTTAATGCCTTTAATACAGCAAATGACGTGTTGTTAGATGCAGTGCAAGGCATAACAGAGTTAATAACCAGTCCGGGTTTAATTAATGTTGATTTTGCCGATGTTAAAACGGTTATGTCGAATATGGGGTCTGCAATTATGGGATCAGGTTCTGCTACAGGTGAAAACAGAGCCAGAGAAGCAGCAGAAAAGGCCATTTCATGTCCTTTATTAGATGATATTAACTTACATGGTGCTAATGGTGTCCTGGTTAATATTACAGCCGCTAATATGGACTTAAATGAGTTTGATGAAATCGGTAGTATTATGTATGACTTTGCATCAGATGATGCGGATATGAAGATTGGGACAGCGATTAATCCAGACATGGGTGATGAAATTAAAGTGACAGTTGTTGCAACAGGTATGGGTGGGTCTGTGTCTGTTAATGCACCGGTTAAGTTAGTGCAAAAAGCAACAACGGGTGATATTAATTACGATGTTTTAGATAAGCCAACTGTAATTAGGCAGGCTAAACAAGAGCCCAGGGAAACGCGTTTTGGTGTACAAGCTAAAGAGGATGTAAATTTAGATTATTTAGATGTACCCGCATTTTTGAGGCGTCAGGCGGACTGATGAGAACTATGATAAAATCTGCCAAATTAGTTTTTATCGACCGCATTATATGATTAAACAAAGAACATTAAAGAACACGATTAGGGCAACAGGCGTTGGACTACACAGTGGAAACAAGGTTTATTTAACCTTACACCCTGCTGAGCCTGATACAGGTATATGTTTTCGTCGTGTTGACATGGATCAGCCCGTCACGATTGAGGCAACACCTGAAAATGTGGGGGAAACGATGCTTTCTACCACATTAGTTAAAGAAGGCGTGAAAGTTGCTACGATAGAGCATTTATTGTCAGCATTTGCAGGGCTGGGGATTGATAATGCAGTGGTTGATGTCAGTGCAGCAGAAGTACCCATTATGGATGGTAGTGCGGGGCCTTTTGTTTTTTTATTGCAGTCAGCAGGTGTGGCAGAACAAGACTGCCCTAAACAGTATATTCGCATAAAAAAAACGATACGTATTGAAGACGGTGATAAATGGGCGGCTTTTGAACCCTTTGATGGCTTTAAAGTAACATTTACTATTGATTTTGATCACCCGGCTTTTCCTGAACATTTAAAAACATCGGTTATGGATTTTTCATCGACAACCTTTGTAAAAGAAGTGAGCCGAGCAAGAACTTTTGGCTTTATGAAAGATATAGAATTTTTAAGAGAGAATAACCTGGCATTAGGTGGAAGTCTTGATAATGCTATTGTTGTTGATGATGATAAGGTGCTGAATGAAGATGGCTTGCGTTATGCTGATGAGTTTGTAAAGCATAAAATCCTGGATGCAATTGGTGATCTCTATTTATTAGGGCATAGCCTGATTGGTGAATTTAAAGGCTTTAAGTCCGGGCATGCGCTTAATAATAAATTACTACTGACTTTGTTAGAGAACCCCGATGCCTGGGAAAAGGTTTCGTTTGAAAATGATGTCGATGCGCCTATTGCCTTTATGCGTTCAGCGGCTACACTGGTTCAAGATGATGAATAACTGATCGAACAGGATAGTTTTAAAGCAAATTATGCTGTTTATAACTGTTTTCTAGTGAACTTGCTTATAATGAAATGTCCCTCATTCTTTATAAGTTGTGTAAAGTTCTATCGGAATGTCGTTTTTGATAGAACCTTATTCCAGTGAATGAATTTGATACGCCGTGTATGATAGCTTTTTCTTTGTTTGTTACATCAGTTTACGCAGAAGAGATTAGATGAAAAACTTATGAGGATTATTTATCAATTAATTTGGGAACAGAGGTGTTTTTTTTAAATTGCTTGCCCAGCCTTAACAAGGCATTTTTTAGTTTCCCTTCGGGCTGCTGCTCGGCTAAGTCTAAAATAGCATTAATATTTTCTGTAGAAGGCTGTTTTTTCGATGCTTTATTTTTAGCTTTAATCGCAATGGTTTTAGGAATTACTTTGATTTGGAGTGTCTCAAAGTGTCCCTGGTTTGAATTAACCAAGGCTTGTAGAATAGCCTGATGATAAAAACGTAATTGTGACGACCAAATAGCCGAATCTGTATAAAGAGACAGTTTTCTTTCTGATACGACACATGACAAGGCGTGGGTAGATAATCTATCAGGCAGAGCCGTCTTAATGATGTCTAAAAGCCTGTTTTGCCTTTGTATTTGATATTTATAATTAGCTAATACCGTGCCTTTATGGTTTAAGGCGGCTTTGAAAAAGTGGTTTCTATAACTCATACGGGAATTATATAACAAGCGTTGGCATGATAGAAACAAAGAGACTTTGAATTGTAGATCATACACATTAAAGTGCGAAAGATGCGCTTCGTTCCTCAGCACATCCCATATCAATTTACTTAATGACAGTGACAGTACAAATAAATTCAAACCTACACCGTTATTACCTATCAAACCAAAACTGTTGACGTATTTTAATGAATAAAAAACTGATTCTTTTAGCGGCTGTTTTTGTGAGTGGTTGTTCTGTGTCACCATTTAGTGAACAAGATAGCGCACCGAGTACTGTTCCTTTTAATGTTTTGGCAGTAGCCGATGCAGTTCCTAAATATGAGAACCGTACTCGAGCGGGTAATCCCGTCGAATATAAAGTCCTGGGTAAACGGTATAAAGTTTTAGCGGCGAGTAAAGGCTATCAGGAAACAGGGATTGCTTCCTGGTATGGGACTAAATTTCACGGGAGAAAAACCTCGAATGGTGAGATTTATAATATGTATGCTATGACGGCAGCACATAAAACCTTACCTATCCCTAGTTATGTCCGGGTGACGAATTTGAAAAATCAACGTAGTGTGGTTGTACGAGTGAATGATAGAGGTCCTTTTCATAAGAACAGGATTATTGATTTATCCTATACCGCAGCTGTTAAATTAGGGATTCAAAAAACGGGTACAGGCTTTGTTGAAGTAACGGCATTAGAATTTGATGGTGCGGAAAAACTAACTGAGGTATGGAATTCAACAGTTCAGCAACAGGTAGGTGTGCTTTATTTACAAATTGGCGCATTTGCTAGCGCAGTGAATGCGCAGCAATTACAAGACAAATTATCCTTAGGGCAAATAACAAATTCAAGGATTCAAATTGTTAAAAATCAGCAAGCAGATTTGTATAAAGTACAAATAGGACCTTTAAATTCAACACAACAAGCGGATATGTTTAACAAACGGTTAGCACTTTTAGGTATTGCACGTACACAGTTAATTTATGGGCAGTAGCTGTCCTGGTAGCCTCGCCCTCGTTCCCGCGTTGGCAGCCCGACATTGATGAGTACTGAAAAAATCAGGTTAATGATAGAGCCCGCTATAAAAGCTCAGGCTGTCCCAAAAAAGACCAGCAAGCTGACAGTTATGATTATCAAATTCGTGGCTTAATTATGATATTGCTCGCACCACGTCAAAAGCGGATTCAACGTAAAAGTTGCTATGTTTTAGCGACAAATCAAATAGATAGCAAACAATTACCCGATACCGAAATGATGGCACTCTACAAAAGTCAACAAAAAGTAGA